>JACDDJ010000066.1 GCA_013817065.1 Acidobacteriota bacterium | reverse complement strand
GAGCCGAACAGTTCGGCCTGGGTCTGGATCACGACCGCCGCCTGCCCGACCTGCTGCGCGCCGTGACGCGGGACGAGGTTCACGAGGCCGCGGCCGAAGTCCTCGATCCGTCCAAAGCTTCGATCGTGGTGGCGGGCCCGTCTGCGTAGATGTCGACTCCGACTCGCGCGGTCTTCTTCGACGTCGACTTCACGCTGATCCATCCCGGGCCGGCCTTTCAAGGGAGTGGCTATCGCGAGTTCTGTGCGCGCCACGACGTCAATGTGGATGTGGACGCCTTCGAACCGGCGGTCGCGCAGGCCTCGCCGCTCCTCGAGAGCACGTCCGGAGCCTACGACGCTGAGATCTTCGTCCGCTATACCAGCCGGATCATCGAGGGCATGGGCGGACGGGGACCAGGTGTTACCCAGGCCGCACGGGACATCTATGACCAGTGGGCGGCCTGTCACCACTTCGAGATGTACCCGGATGTGCCCGAGGTGCTTCGCGCGATCCGTTCGACGGGAGTGAAGATCGGGCTGATCTCGAATACGCAGCGATGCCTCTCTACATTCGCTGAGCACTTCGAGCTGGTCGGATTGTTCGACGTGTCGCTATCGTCCTATCAGCACGGCTTTATGAAGCCACATCCCAGCATCTTCGAAGCGGCGCTTCGGGCCGTGGGCAGCTCGCCCGCACAGGCCGTGATGGTGGGCGACAGCCTGGCCCACGACATCGAAGGCGCGCTTGCGATCGGCATGCGCGGAGTACTGGTCGCGCGTGCCGGCCGTCAGCCCGGGACGCCCGCCGACCTGCCGGTGATACAGTCGCTCCGCGAATTATCCACGCACCTCTGACCCATGTCGCTGATCCGTCCACTCACTACCCTCGAAGACTGCCGGCTCGTCGTCGCGCTCGAGAAGGAGGTCTGGGGCTACACCGACGCTGAAGATGTCGTGCCTGCCCCGATCCTCATCGTGACGATCAAGCGTGGCGGCATCCTTCTCGGATCCTTCGACGAGGCTGGCGCGATGAATGGGTTCGTCTACTCGATCCCCGGCCTCAAGAACGGACGCCCGATGCAGTGGTCGCACATGCTGGGTGTTACGGCCGCTGCGCGGTCCGCGAATCTCGGGACGAGATTGAAGCTGGCTCAACGCGAGGCGACGCGCGCGATGGGGCTCGACCTCATCGAGTGGACCTACGATCCTCTCCAGGCGATGAACGCCCACGTCAACTTCGCCAAGCTCGGGGTAGTGGTCGAGGAGTACGAGGAAAACATTTACGGCGCGTCGAGCAGCGTCCTGCATCGCGGTTCACCCACGGACCGGTTCGTTGCCGAGTGGCACCTCAATGAACCGCACGTCGAACGCCGGACTGGCGAAAGGGCCGGGCCGTGGATGCGAGATGCGTCCGTGGGATCCGCACCTGTCGTGAATCCATCACGGCAGGCAGGTGAGTGGCTGGCGCCCATGCCCGGGCGACCGGACCTGGATGCCCGACGGGTGCTCGTCGAGATTCCCGTCGGATTCACGGAGATGCAGGCCCAGGCCCCGGATCTGGCGATCGAGTGGCGGATGGCGACCCGGCGGATCTTCCAGGCGTACTTCGCGCGCGGCTACCGCGCCGTGGATTTCTTCCTGTCGCGCGAATCGGGCCGCGGCCAGTACCTGCTGGCGCGGCCCGCCCCTGGAGCTTAGCCGGGCGGCCAGCCGCCTTACAGTTAGCCGGGCGGCCAACCGCCTTACAGTTAGCCGGGCGGCCAACCGAGCCGGCGCCCGCCGAGCAGGTGCATGTGGATGTGGAAGACGGTCTGGCCTGCATCGGCGTTGCAGTTGAACACGACGCGGTAGCCGCGCTCGGCGAGCCCCTGCTCCTTCGCGATCGCAGCCGCGCGGCGCGTCATCTCTCCCACCAGCGCTTCGTCCCCAGCCCCGAGATCGTTGAGAGTCGCGATGTGACGGCGGGGGATGATCAGGACGTGCGTCGGCGCCTGTGGGGTGATGTCCTTGAAGGCGACCAGTTGGGCGTCTTCGTAGACGATCGACGCGGGGACCTCGCCGGCGGCGAGTCTGCAAAAGAGACAATCAGGCATCAGGGTTCCTGCGCATTGCTTGCCGATCTGGCTGAGAAAGTTCGTCCGGTCGTGGTTGGCCGAGCACGATCGTGCGCGGGATCGATTGCAGGTCTTCGCGGACCCGCACCACTCGCCACCCCGCTCCTTCGGCCAGCGCCCTGATTTGCTCGGCCTGGCCGAAGCCGAATTCAACAATGAGTTGCCCACCCGGCGCAAGGTGATCGGCGGATTGCTCCAGGAGACGTTCGATCACCTCGAATCCACTACGTCCACCGAAGAGTGCCGTGTATGGCTCGTAACGAACGACGTCTTCCTGCATAACGGCGGCATCGGCTTCCGGGACGTACGGAGGATTCGAGACGATGAGGTCGAAGCGCCCTTTGACTCCATCAAGCACGTCGGCCTGGAGGAGGGTTACGCGGTCCTCGACAGCGTGACGCGCAGCGTTGCGTCGGGCCACGTCGAGTGCAGCCGCTGAGACGTCGACGGCGAGGGCCAGGACCGAGGGCAGAGCGTGAGCAATCGCGACCGCCAGGCACCCGCTCCCGGTTCCAACGTCTACGATCGTGTGACAGGGATGTACCGCGGCGAATGCGAGCGCTTCTTCGACAACGATTTCTGTCTCCGGGCGCGGGATCAGGACGTCCCTGGTGACCTCGAAATCGAGACCCCAGAACTCGCGCCGGCCGATGATCTGCGCGACCGGTTCGTGCGCGGCGCGTCGCGTCAGGAGGGCGTCGAGCTGAGCGGCGAACCCTGGTGGTTCGGGGTCGCGGCCGCGGACGATGAGGTCGGCGCGGTCCCAGCTGAGGATGTGTCGTCCGAGGACTTCGGCGTCGAGTGCCGCGTCAGCCGCCGCGAAGCCGGCTGCTTCGAGTTGCCGTCGGGCGGCCGTCAGCCGCTCGGCGACAGAAGGCATCAGGCAGCGTTCTCGCCGCCGGTCGCGTCCTTGAGCTTTTCGGAAGTGAAGTAGGTGACGGCCGCGTCGATCAGTTCGCCAAGATCGCCGTCGAGCGCGGCGGTCAGCTGGTGCATCGTGTGGCCGATCCGATGATCGGTGATGCGGTTCTCGCGGAAGTTGTAGGTCCGGATCTTCTCGGAGCGTTCGCCGGTGCCCACCTGGGTCTTCCGGTCCTTGGCGATGGCATCGTGCTGCTTCTGCATCTCGAGGTCGTAGAGACGCGCTCGCAGCACCTTCATCGCCTTTGCGCGATTCTTGATCTGTGACTTCTCGTCCTGCTGCGACACGACCAGGCCGCTCGGCAGGTGGGTGATCCGCACTGCGGAGTAGGTGGTGTTGACGCTCTGTCCGCCCGGTCCGCTCGAGCAGAACGTGTCGATCCGCAGGTCCTTTTCCTGGATCTGAACGTCCACTTCTTCCGCCTCGGGCAGCACCGCGACTGTCGCGGTGGAGGTATGGATCCGTCCGCTGGCTTCGGTGACCGGTACGCGCTGCACCCGGTGGACGCCGCTTTCATACTTCAGACGGCTGTAGACGTTGCGTCCTTCAATCAGGGCGATGGTGCCGCTGTCGCTCATGTTCAGGACGTCCAGCTTCCAGCCCTGTCGTTCCGCGTAGCGCGAGTACATCCTGAACAGGTCAGAAGCGAAGAGGGCGGCCTCTTCACCGCCGGTGCCGGCGCGGATTTCCAGCACGACGTTCTTTGCGTCGTTCGGATCCTTCGGAATGAGCAGCACTTTAAGCGACGAGAGGAGTTCGTCGCGGCGTGCCTCCAGTGACTGCAGCTCGTCGTGCGCGAGGTCGCGCATGTCGGGATCCTTGAGCAGCTCCTCGGCCCCTTTGAGCTGATCGAGGATGTCCTTGTACTCGCGGAAGGTCTCGACGATCGGCTGCAGTTCGGCGACAGTCTTGGAGTGCGTGCGGAACTTGGCGGTGTCGGCCTGGACGGCCGGCGTGCCCATCTCCGCCATGAGCTGCTCGTACTTCGCCTCGAGCGCGGTCAGTTTGTCGAAAATCATAATCAGCTCTCGGGCGGCGCCCGCCGGATGGCGGGGCGGCTAGCCGCCGGACACCGGCGGCAGAAACGCGACTTCGTCGCCGTCCTTCAGCGCCGCGGTCATCCGTGCATAGTCTTCATTCACCGCGCACGACACGCTGCCGGCATACGCCGCCAGCTGGGGAAATCGTCCCGCGAGCGACGTCCAGGCGTCCAGCACGGTAGCGCTCTCAGGGACGACCACCCTGACGTCGGGTGCGCCGACGATCTCGCGCAGCCGGGCAAACAGCCGTACCGTTACGAGCACGCTCTCTCCAGCGCCGCCTGCCTCGCCTCCTCGTCGTGTGGATCCGCGGTCGCACCTTCGATCCAGACCTCGCCCCCCGCGAAGTGCTCGTGCTTCCAGATCGGCGTAATCTGCTTGATCCTTTCGATCGCGTAGCGGGCCACGGCAAAGGCGTCGGCGCGATGCGGCGAGGCGGCCACGATCGCCACACTGGCTTCACCGATTGCTACCCGGCCAACACGATGGTGGATCGCCAGGTGCGTCGCGGGCCACTGTGCCGACGCCTCTTCTGCAATCCGTTCGAACGATTTCACGGCCAGAGGCTCGAAGGCTTCGTAGTCGAGGAAGAGGACCCGCCGGCCGACGTTGTGGTCGCGAACCAGCCCGATGAACGTTGCGATTGCGCCGCAGCCCGGGTGCGCGGCTGCCGCTGCGACCGCCGCCGCATCGAGCGGTTCATCGCCCACGCGGAATCGCTGAGACACAAAATTCAGTATACCCCGCGCCAGAAATGGCTCAGCGGCCCGTGCCCGCGGCCGATGCCCGGCGCATTGCGGATCGCGCCCTCCAGGTACTCGCGCGCGCGCCCGATCGCGTCTCGAACGTCATAGCCAAGTGCCAGGTTGGCCGCGATCGCGGACGCCAGCGTGCAACCGGTGCCGTGGGTCTGCAAGGTCGCCAACCTGGGCCCGCGGAACTCGAACACCCCGTTCGCGTCGACCGCGATGTCGATGCTCTCGACGCCGTCGAGGTGGCCGCCCTTGACGAGTACGACGCCTGGGCCGAGCTCGAGGATCCGCCAAGCGGCTGTTTCCATGTCACCCAGCGACGTAATCCGCATCCCCGCCAGCTCCTCGGCCTCAGGAATGTTCGGTGTTACTACGCGGGCCAGCGGCAGCAATTGCGTGCGGATCGCCGCCACGGCGGCCTCTTCGAGCAGGCGGTCGCCCCCCTTCGCAATCATCACCGGATCGACAACCACGGTGGCCAAGCCGAGGCGCCGCAGCGTGTCGGCCACAGCCTCAACAATGGCAACGTTGGCGAGCATCCCGGTCTTGACCGCGTCGGCGCCAATATCTGACACGACGGCTTCGATCTGAGAGACCACCAACCCTGCCGAGACGGCCTCCCAGCCGGTCACGCCGCGGGTGTTCTGAGCGGTGATCGCGGTGAGTGCGCTGGTGCCGTAGACACCGTGGGCGGCAAACGTCTTCAGGTCTGCCTGGATGCCCGCCCCGGCGCCCGAGTCGCTGCCCGCAATTGTCAGTGCCGTACGCATACGTTAGAATCCGTCTCTTATGAACACCGCACGCACCGCTCAGGGCACGCTTCTTACGACGTGGACGCACGGTACCGAGATGTCCGTCGCCACGCGCGTGGCGGCCATGCTCTTCATCACTGCCGCTACCGCTGCCGCCGCGCAGATCAGCGTCCCGCTGGGCGTGACCCCAGTGCCGCTCGTCATGCAGGACATGGTCGTGCTGCACGGCGGCGCAGCACTTGGCTCGCGCCTCGGCATGGCGGCCCAGGTGCTCTATTTACTCGCCGGACTGTCCGGCCTCCCGGTCTTTGCTGCGTCACCGGTGTTGCCACAGGGCCCGCTCCGCCTGCTCGGACCCACCGGAGGATATCTTCTGAGCTATCCATTCGCGGCGTTCCTGACTGGCTATCTTGCCGAGCGTGGCTTCGACCGACGCTACTCGACTTCGGTGCTGGCGATGGCGGCCGGCCTCGTGGTGATTTTCGCCTTCGGCGTTCCCTGGCTCGCGATGTTCGCGCGGCCCGTCGGTATTGGCTTCGGAGCGGCACTTCATGCCGGGCTCTACCCGTTTCTTCTCGGTGACGTCTTCAAGATCTTCCTCGGCGCCGCGATTCTTCCTGGCCTCTGGAAGTTGATCGGTCAGCGCACGTAACCAAGGCTTCTGAGCCGCTCGATCATCTCCTGGTCGAGCGGCTGTCCATCCCGCAACCCCGCCGGCGACCGCCTGCGACCGTAGCTCTCGACTTCACGCACAGGGAATCGTCCGGCAAATTCGGTCGAGAACAGATTGAGGATCGGCGCGCCGGCAACCTCGCCACTGATCGGCAAGCCCAGAACGTGAAGCACGGTCGGGGCGATGTCGACCGCTCTCGCACTGCCAGTCACGCCGGCCGCGGCGATCGCCCCGCGCGCCGCTATCAAACCGAGATTGATCGTCTCGAGCCGCCCCGGCTGAGCGAGAAGTACGACCAGTTCGTCGGCGCCGGGGACGAGCGCATCTTTCAGCAGGCCGTCGAGATACACGTAGTAGCTGCGCACGGCTTCGAGGCGACCCTGTAACGCCGAAGGGGAGGCGGCAGCCCCGGCACCGAGTAAGGCATGCTGCGCGATATCGAGCCCGGGAAGGTAGAGCGTGAGCAGATCCAGGGACGGCGACTGCACCCGCCGCGCCATCACAACCTGCAGGGCGTCTACTTCGGCGGCCCGTCGCAACACGGCGGACGTGTCCGCCTCCGCCGATGACGGCATCAGCGCGGTCATCGCCGACTGGGCCTCCTGCGTGATCGCCGGCCACTCGGCCCGGATCCTCTCGTAGAGCGCCGGCGGCGCAATCTCCCCGTCCAGCGCTCCGCCCCGTTCGAGCCGGAGCGTGGCCCGATCGGAGAGGACGATGGGCGGATTCTCACCACCGGTGGACGCCGGCCATGTCGCCCACCAGTTGATGACGGCCGCTCGCAGCCCGGCGTCGGCCGCGACCTCCCAGATCGTCTTCGACCGCAACTCCGCGCCGCTCGCCGTGGACGGACGCGTCAAGCGCAGCATGTCGCTGGCGCCACGCAGCGCCCGCATCATGCCTTCCTGCCAGCCCGTTTGCCGGCTCGCGGTGACGGATCCCTGCAGGCCCGCCACGCGACGGGTCTCCAGTCCCTGCACGCCATGCACGTCCGGTGGCTGCCCGGTCGCGATCGTCGTCCAGTCACGCGCGGGATCGCGGACGGCTGGAGCTGGAATGAGTACCGATCCACCCTCCAGCATCCGGCTGAGATTCGGGATGCGACCCGTCGCCGACAGCTCCCGCATCGCGGCAGGGTCCAGGCCATCCACCGCGATGACGCGCACTCGCAATCCGGGCGATACGACCGCGAGGTTTGGCGCGGGCGCCGCACTGGCCGGGGCGGGTGCTGTCACCAGCAACAGGGCCGCCGCCGCTCCGAATGCCAGCACGCCGGCCGCCACCGTCAACTTCCACGTGGCGCGGCGCTCCGCGGCAGGCGCTGCCTCGGGATGACTCGCAACGATGACCGCGAACGCGGTGATCGCGGTCGCGTGCCCGAGTAAAAGACTGATCCCTACCTCGATTGCGAGCGCGGCCGCCGTCCATGCCGCCGACAGGCTGGCGAGGTCGGGATTGGCAATTCGCCACCACAACGTCAGGTATGCGAGGCACGCGCCGCCAACCACAACACCGGCGGCCCGGGAGACGCTTCGCGCCCGATCGCCGATCCAGGCAATTGGCAGCCGGGCAACGATGAGGCTGGCGAGAAAGGACCCGAGCGTGGCGGCGGCGCCGAAGAGCAGCGCCAGGTAGAGTGCAATCACAACGGCGTCGCTGGTGTTGGTGACGAGACCTGGAAAGCGGGTGCCGATGCCGACGGCCGCGGCAGGGCCGAGCAGGACGGCGGCGAGGACCCCGATGCGCAGTGAACCCAGTGCCGCGATTGCGAGCGGACTGCGCGTGCCACTGGCGGGGCCGAGCACGAAGCGATCGACGCCGGCGTCGAGGTAGCCGAGCGCACGCAGATGCATCCGCAGCTCGTCAACGCGAATCTCTGTCGCTGGTCCGGGCGCGTCGTGTTTCGGACCGTCCACCGTTACAGGCTCCGTCGCGCGACAAACACGGACAGCTCGCGCAGCCGGTCGGCACGGCGGCCGAAGGGCTGCAGTGCGCGATCGGCGGTGTCGCAGAGTTCGCGCGCCAGTTGACGCGCGCCGTCCACGCCGCTGAAGGAGACGAACGTGGTCTTCCGGACATCTTCCTTGACGTCCTTGCCGGTTTCCGCGGGATTGCCCTCCACGTCCAGCAGGTCGTCGATGATCTGGAAGGCGAGGCCGAGGTTCTTGGCGTAAGCCGTGAGCGATGCCACGCTGTCCGGTGGCGCCCCAGCCGTGAGCGCCCCCGACGCGGCCGCCGCGACAAAGAGCGCTCCGGTCTTGCCGCGGTGAATCCGCTCGAGCATCTCGAACCCGATGACCTGGTCTGTCGCGAGCAGGTCTGCTGCTTGTCCGCCGATCAGACCGTCGGTTCCGACCGCGCCCGATAGCAGCGCGGTCAGACGCGCCGCGAGGTCCGGGTCGTACGCTTTGGCGATCGTCCCGAACGAGAGATTCAGCAGCGCGAACGCCGCCAGGATCGCGATCGCTTCACCACACACCTTGTGGTTCGTCGCTCGTCCCCTCCGCAGCGCCGCATCGTCCATGGACGGCAGGTCATCGAGGATCAGCGACGAGGCGTGGATCAGTTCAACGGTCGCGGCTGCGGGCAAGCCGCGCGCGATCGTGCCGCCGCACAGTTGGGCGCAGAGGAGCGTGAGCACCGGACGCACGCGCTTCGCGGGCGCGAGCACCGTGTAAGCCATCGAGCGCTGCACCGGGTCACCGCTGTCCGGCACCAGGCGGCGGAGCTCGGTGTCGGTCGCCTGCTGAAACTCTGTGAAGAAGGATGGAAGCTGCATTACCGCCCGTCGGCGACGAACTTCAACAGGTATTGATATCGCAGGAAGTCGCCGCGCGCGTCGAGTCGCAGCCCTGCGGACTCGGCGTCGCGAATGATGGTTTCGGGGTCGACCCGATCCTTGATCGCCGGGCCTGGCCCGTGCCCGTCCTTTGAGAACTCGACGATGCCGACGCGTCCGCCTGGTTTGAGGGAATTGCGGACGTTGCGGAGCAGCGTTCGCGGATCCTCCATCTCGTAGTAGGTTTCGACGATCAGGACGACATCGACCGGCTTGGCCAGGTTCGGATCGACCGGAGTACCGAGGACCGTCTCGACGTTCTTCAGCCCTTCGCGTTCAACGCGGCGGTCGATGGCGCCGATCATCTCCGGCTGAATGTCCTGCGCGTAGACGCGGCCGTTCGGTCCCACCCGCCGCGCGAGCCGAATCGTGAACCAGCCGCCCCCTGCCCCGAGATCAGCGACGACGCTTCCTTCCGCGATCTCGAGGAAGTCCATGATCTGATCGGGTCGCTGCCACGCGTCCCGATCCGGACCCTCGAGCAGGCCGAGATCCTGCGGCGCGAACAGTCGTCCGTGCGGGCGCTGCTGCGCCTGGCCGGCCGGCGCCGGCAGGGCGATCGCCAGCGCGAGCCCGGCTGCCGCGAGAAGTCTTGGTGGCACCAACACGTGTGTCCTTATTCTCCCCCGGGACGCCCGGTGTCGTCATCGCTTCGACGGCGAGGATCGAGTCCAGCTGCGCCGGCTCCAGCAGTCCGCGTTCGAGCACCAGCTCCCGGATGCTCCGGCCGGTGGCAATCGCGGTCTTCGCGACGTCCGCTGTCTCAGCGTACCCGATGTACGGACTGAGGGCGGTGGCGATGGCGGTACTGCGATCGAGCAGCTCGCGGCACCGGACTTCGTCGGCGCGGATACCTGTGACGCACCGCTGGTCGAACACCCGGATGGCGTTGCCGAGGATGCGTGTCGCATGCAGCGCATTCCAGGCGATGACCGGCATCATCACGTTCAGCTCCAGTTGCCCGGCGTCCGCGGCGGCGAGGATCGCGGCATCGCAGCCGATCACCTGGTAGCAGACCTGGTTCACCATCTCGGGGATCGAGGGATTGACCTTCCCGGGCATGATCGACGAGCCGGGCTGGACGGCCGGCAACTGGATCTCGGCAAGGCCGGCACGCGGTCCCATGCTGAGGAGCCGGAGGTCCGACGCGATCTTGCCGACCTCCACCGCAAGGCGACGCACGGTCGCCGAATAGGCGAGCACGTCTCCCATGCTCTGCGTCACCCGGAAACGGTCGTCAGCCGGACGCAGCGCCCATCCGGTCGCCGTGGCGAGGTGCGCGATGGCGTGCGCGGTGTACTCGTCGCCCGCATTGAGGCCGGTGCCGAGCGCCGTGGAGCCGAGGTTCAACTCATAGAGCTGGGTCGCGGCCCGCTCGATATCTGCCATCGCGTGCCGAACGTTTGCCGCGAACCCGCTGAACTCCTGGCCGAGTGTGATCGGCACGGCATCCTGGAGGTGAGTGCGTCCGGTCTTCAGAACCCCGGCAAACTCGTCGCGCTTCCGTTCGAGCGCCGTCGCCAGGCCGTCGGTTGCGCCGGACAGACTGGTCATCGCGGTAAGGACCGCGAGGCGCGTCGCGGTTGGGAAAACGTCGTTCGTCGACTGCCCCATGTTCACGTGATCGTTCGGATGCACGCGCTTGTAGCTGCCGCGGCGTCCGCCGAGGCGTTCTTCGGCGAGGTTCGCCAGGACCTCATTCGTGTTCATGTTGTGGGACGTGCCGGCGCCGGCCTGGTAGATATCCACCACGAACTGATCGCGATGCTGCCCTGCCAGGATCGTGTCGGCTGCGGCAATGATCGCGTCAGCAATTTCGCGGTCGAGACGGCCGAGCGAAGCATTCGCGTCGGCCGCTGCCTTCTTGATGAGGACGGTGGCGGTGACGAGCTCGGGAGGGGCGGTCAGGCCGCTGATGGGGAAGTTCTCGACCGCTCGCTGCGTCTGGGCGCCGTAGAACGCGTCGGCCGGGACGCGAACCTCGCCAAGCGGATCGCGTTCAACTCGGGCTTTCATATGGACCTCCGTGCGGGCCGCAGGCTCGCGTCAAATTATACTTCTCGCATGCTTCCCGCTTTCTTCGACAGCATCGTCGAACTCATCACGAAGACCTCTGCTGACCTGCCCCCCGACGTCCGGGCCGCGATGGCGAGTGCGCTCGCCTCCGAGGCGCCGGCGACGCGCGCCGGGCAGGCGCTGACGATCATCGCGCAGAACATCGACCAGGCCGAATCCTGCGAAGCGCCGATCTGCCAGGACACCGGCATGCCGACCTTCGAAGTCCACGTCCCGGTGGGTGCGAACCAGATCTGGATGCGCGCGAAGATTCGAGAGGCGGTCGCCGAAGCAACGAAGCGCGGAAAGCTGCGACCGAACTCAGTGGACTCGATCACCGGCGAGAACTCCGGCACCAACCTTGGTCCGGGCACGCCGATCATCCACTTCGACCAGTGGGAACGGGACGAGGTCGAGGTGCGGCTGATCCTGAAGGGTGGCGGCTGCGAGAACACCAACGCGCAATACGCGCTGCCCGCTGATCTCGATCACCTTGGCCGCGCTGACCGGTCGCTCGAGGGGGTCCGCAAGTGCGTCCTTCACGCGGTGTGGCAGGCGCAGGGGAAAGGCTGCAGCCCTGGTGCTGTCGGTGTCTGCGTCGGCGGCGATCGGACGTCGGGTTACCTCGACGCCAAGGAGCAGCTGTTTCGAACGCTGGAGGACACCAATCCCGATCCTCGCCTGTCGCAACTCGAGGCATCGATCATGGACGACGCCAACCGGCTCACCGTCGGGCCGATGGGTTTCAGCGGCAAGACGTCTCTCATTGGTTGCAAGATCGGCGCGCTCAACCGGCTGCCGGCCAGTTTCTTCGTCTCGGTCGCTTACAACTGCTGGGCGTTCCGGCGCCTCGGCGTTCGTCTTGACGCCAGCACGGGAACGATCATGTCGTGGATGTATCGGGAC
>JACDDJ010000065.1 GCA_013817065.1 Acidobacteriota bacterium | reverse complement strand
TGCGCCCGATACCCTTACGGTCCGCGCGCGATAGCCGGCGGCCGCCACCACGGCGTTGACGGAAGCGGCGATCGGCACGATCCAGATCAGGGAGTGCCACGCGGCGCCAAGCAGATCCGCGCTGATGAGCGATACGGTCCACATCACGGCTGCGGCGGTTGCGGTGACGGAGACATTATCGTCGAGCGAAATCGGAATTGTCTCGACCGCGGCGGCGGCGATTGCGGCGAAGATCGGCGCAACGAAGGGGAACCAGCTGTACGCCGGCGGGATGACGGAGTCACGGCACCACCAGGCGAGAAACACGCCGGCGGCGCCGCCAAAAACGGCGAGCGCGAGACTGCCGCCAAGCGACTTCGAAGGGTTCCAGGCAATCGGCTGGATCGGATAACGCCGGCCGACGATCGTCGCCATCCCGTCGCCGGCCGCGAGGATCCCCCACGCAGCCGCGACGATGTCCAGTCGACTCCCGAATGCCAGCAACAGTCCGACGACGACCAGCGGGTACAGCACGAAGCCGGAGGTCAGGCGACGGCGTCGCTCACCTGGACGGAATAGCTCGAGCCCGAGCAGTTTCTGGAGCGCGAAGACGTTGAATGCGACCGCCAGGGAGGCGAGCAGTACCGCCGTCCACCACGGCAGGTACGGCAGCATCAGCGCGAAGGCGCCCATCGCGATGTGGACGGATTGCCGCGCGTCCTCTGAGAACGCTTCGTCCGCCGTCAACCGGACGTCACTTGGGTGCGCCACCACGCCAGCAGGTCCTCCAGCGTTTGGTCGAGGGGGATTTCGGTCCTCCAGCCGGTGTCGGCCGTGAGGCGCGACGGATCCCCGAGCACGAGCGGATTATCGCTTGGTCTCATGCGAGCGGCGTCCTGCCGAACCGTCACACGAACCTGCGCCATCGCGATCAGACGATCCAGCACGTCGCCAACCCGGTGAGCTGTGCCACTGCAGACGTTGTAAAGGCGCCCTGGCGTGCCGGTGGCGGCGAGCGCCTGATAGGCCCGCACCGTATCGCGCACGTCCATGAGGTCGCGTCGAGAGTCGAGATTACCGACCAGCATCACGGGTTCGCGTCGACCGGCCTCGATCTCGGCGATCTGCTTCGCGAAGCTGGAGGTCGCGAAGGACGGCTGTTGTCGGGGCCCGATGTGATTGAACGGACGAGTCGCAACTACCGGCGTCTCGGCGCGAAGCGCCAGCATCTCCTGCGCAAGCTTGCTCAGTCCGTACGGGTCGTTCGGCCCGATGGGTGAGTCTTCGGTCAACGCCTGTTCGGACTGCCGGTAGACCAGCGCGGATCCCGCCACGATGACCCGGGTCTGCGGCGCATACTCACGAACGGCGTCCAGCAGGTGATGGGTGCCAAGGGCGTTTACCTGCAGGGCGCGCCCGGCGTTCGCCCATGATTCGGCGACGTGCGGTAGCCCGGCGCAATGGAACACGACCGACGGCTCGAGCGCGCGGATCGCGCCTCGCACCGCCTCACGGTCGAGAATATCGACCTGCTGCCAGTGCGCGCGCGGCCCGCCGTCAAATGAACGGGCCCGGCTGTTCGACCATCCGGCAACCTGGTCGTGCGAGAGGAGCAGGTGATCGAGCAGGTGACTGCCGGCGAATCCGGTCGCTCCGGTCACGAGCGGAACCTTCCGGACTGTCGTCACACGCGTGTCTTACCGTATTGCTTCTCGTAGTAAGCCCGGAAGGCTGGATCGGCATCCTTGATCGGACGCCACCACCACTCGTTCGTGCGATACCAACCGACGGTCTCGGCGAGCCCGTCTTCGAACCGAGCCCGTGGCGCCCACCCGAGTGCCTGCAGCTTTGTCGTGTCGAGCGAGTAGCGCCGGTCGTGGCCCTGTCGATCGGCGACGTGGCGGATCAGCGCCTCGGTCTTACCGGTGAGCTCGAGGATGCGGTGCGTCAGGTCCACGTTCCGGACGTGGTTGCCGCCGCCGATGTTGTAGACCTCCCCGTTGATGCCCGATTCGATCAGCAGATCCACGCCGCGGCAATGGTCGTTGACGTGCAGCCAGTCACGGATCTGTCCGCCGTCGCCGTAGAGCGGCACGTGCAGGTCGTCGATCAGGTTCGTCACAAACAGCGGAATGACCTTCTCGGGGAACTGGTACGGCCCGTAGTTGTTCGAAGCGCGGGTGATGATGACTGGGACGTCGTAGGTGGCGAAGTAACTGTAGGCGAGGCGGTCCGCGCCGGCCTTGCTCGCCGAGTACGGGTTGCGCGGCTTCAGTTCGTCCGTCTCGAGGCTCGACCCCTCGGCGACGCTTCCATAGACTTCATCGGTTGATATCTGGATGAATCGCTTGAGATGCGTCGCCTCGCGCGCCGCTTCGAGCAGGACGAAGGTACCGAAGACGTCGGTGGTGATGAACTCACCGGCGCTCAAGATCGACCGGTCCACGTGCGTCTCGGCCGCAAAGTGGACGACGATGTCGGCGTCTCGAACGAGGGGGGCGGCCACGCTCGCGTCCGCGACGTCGCCGCGCACGAAGGTGTGACGCGGATGGTCGATGATGTCGTGAAGCGTTTCGAGGCGTCCCGCGTAGGTCAGCTTATCGAGGGTGGTCACGTGCCAGTCGGGGTGCGCGTCGAGGGCGAACCGCACGAAGTTCGAGCCGATGAAACCAGCGCCGCCGGTGACGAGAACAGAAACCATCGCCATACCTCGAGAGTGACGTCAGCGCCGCTGCTCGGCGCCACCCAGCGCGCCGAGGAAGTTCGAGAACGTACCAATTCCGGCGAGGCTGAACGAGATGTTGAAGCGCTTGTCCTGCGGCACTGTAACGCCCTGCACGCCCTGGAAATTGAACGTCTGGTACTCGAGCACGACCCCGCAGCACTGGGCGTTGTAATACCCCTGGATGCGCTGCTGCAGGAAGAAGCTGCGCTGGAAATCGTAGTCGAACGAGTAGGTGCCGCCGACCCGGTTGGTTCGGGAGCGCAGCGTTGTCGTTGCCGAGGCCGTATGGGTAGCGCGGTTTGGATCGCTGTAGTCCGGCAGTTCCGGTATGAACCGGCGCCTGCTCCACGACCCCGACAGCTGCAGCAATTCACCGCCCCGTAGCGTTCCACTCGCCGACATGTTCTTCAGGGTATGAACAGTCGGGTCCCACTCAGTGCGGAACTCACCCTGGAACCGGTCGCTCGGCGTCACCCGCGTTGTGACCCGTACCGCAGAGAACTTGGTCGGCGCCGCCTGTTCGCTGTAGCTGGACTGGTAGTTCCGGTCGTACTGCGCCGCGTTTTCGTCGGTGTAGTAGGTCTGGCTCACGCCGACCCGGACGATTTCCCGGGACGATTCCTTCTTGGCGTAGAGGATGTTATCGATGCCATAGGTGAAACGCGTGACGTTGCCGACGGTGTAGTCGCCAGATTCGAGCTGGACGATGTTGGCAAACTCCTCGATTGCGGTCGTGCGCTGGATCGAAAGCGTCGGCTCGATCGAGTGTTTGAACTTTTCCGCGAAGCCGTTCCCGGGGGTGTTGAAGATGCGGTTGAAGGAGGGCCCGCGCATCTGCATGGCCAGGTCGAAGTACTGGCGGCCGATCGATTCCTGGACCTGCCGGCCAGCCGCATCCCGGCTCTCCGTCCAGTAGGTGCCGCGCCAGGCGACCGAACCGCTCGCGCTCAGGAATGGCCACGGCGCGATCGGAAACCGCACGGTGGGCGCGAAGTCCATCCGCGTCAGGCCCTGGTTGGTCAACTCGAGATCGTCGCGGCGGGTGCTGCGCAGGATGTTCACGTACTCGCCGTTGGCGCCGAAGTAGATCGGCGAGCCACCAATCGGTCGTTCCGCGCGAGAGACGTTGATCCTCGGGAGGCTGCCCGTTCGCGTGAGCGTGTCGTTGTTGTCGAAGTAGTCGCGCTGCTCGGCGCGGGCGCTGAGCGTGTATTCGGCCCACGAACCGGTTAGCGTCGCATCGAAGTTTCTCTGGCGTGTGGTCGCCTGGTACACGTCCTGCTGATATCGCTGCTGGGTTGCCAGGCTGGAGAAGTAGTTCGCATTGGCCTGCGCCCTCCAGCCATTCCCCAGCGCCTGGCTCAGGGATCCGTTCAGCGTGTAGCTGCGTTGTGCGGGCCGGACCCCCTGGGTTTCATCGGCGGTTTCCGGAGTGACCTTGCCCTCGTTCAGCATGTTGAACAGCGCCCGTCCCTGTGAACCTGGCGCGAGCACGTAGCGGTACTCACCGGTCACGGCCTGCCCGGCCTTCGAGAACCAGTCATACGTGAACGTCGCGTCGTGGCTGCGGCCGATCGCCCAGAAGAACGGCGTCGAGATCGATTGTCCTCTTAGAGTGGACGACCCGTAGATCGGCATCAGGAAGCCGGTCGACCGGTCGTCCTCCTCCATCGGGTAATAGAAGATCGGCAGGTAAAGGACCGGGACGCCCTTGACGCGGAAGACGGCGTTTCTCAGAAGCGCGTAGTCATCGAGATTGAGCGTGATCGAACCCGAACCGACATCCCATCGCGGTGTGGGCTGCACGCACGCCGTAAAACCACCGCGCACGATGCGATATTTTTTCGGACCCTGCCGGTGCAGCTCTTCTCCCCAGAAGAAGGCGTTTGGCTCTTGCGTCCCGTACGGTCCCGGCTCCGCCTTTTCGCGAATCACGGTCGTTCCGGAGAAGTTATAGAAGATGCCGGTCTTCGCCTTGGTGTCGTAGTCGAGGCGCTCGGCGGAGATGCGGCTCTCTCCGGAGATGAACGCGACGTCTCCTGTCGCGACGAGACGCCCCTCGGTCTGAAACACCTCGACGCTGTTGGCGAACAGCTGCATGTCGTCGCAGTCGATCTGGATCGGCCGCGCTGCCGTGCCAGTCAGCGTCCAGTGGTTCGCGTCGTGCTGGATCGAGACCTGGCTCTGGAGTGCATCCGACTTGCAACCCGTGATGTTGATCTGGGCGTGCGCCGCTTCCGGGACGAGTCCCAAGTGGCAGAGAACGATCAGAAGAAAGCTGAAACTGAGGCGAAGCATGCGTGGATGAGCCGCGGCAGGGATCAGCGAAGAATACCACGCAGGGGGCCGATCAAAAACATCGAGCCAGCCGCTACAACGCGAGGTGAAGCGGCACATGCGTGCGCGAGGGCCTCTGCGGGATTCTCGATACTTCGCACGTCCACACCAGGTGCCATCTCGCGGACGCATCGGGCAAGGTCATCGGCCGCGGCCGCACGCGCGGTCGGCGCCGTCGTGCAGATGACGGTCCCGATCCGGGGCAGAAGAGGAGCGAGTATTCCGCCGATGTCCTTGTCCGCCATCACCGCGAAGA
This sequence comes from Acidobacteriota bacterium, assembly GCA_013817065.1. Taxonomy (GTDB): domain Bacteria; phylum Acidobacteriota; class Vicinamibacteria; order Vicinamibacterales; family 2-12-FULL-66-21; genus JACDCA01. The sequence goes on along the minus strand of JACDDJ010000065.1, from coordinate 6,738 downwards.
TCAGCGTCGGCGTAATCCAGCCGGCGTCCTGCAGATATGTGCTCAGCGCGCGGGCGCCGGCAGGATTGTGAGCGGCATCGAGCAGCACCTCCGCGCCCTGATGAAGAAACAGTTCGAGGCGTCCCGGCCACTCGACGTGCTCGATCCCGTACGCGATCGCCTCATCGGGAACGCTGAACCCGCGTCCATTCAGGACCCGCAGCAACATCGTCATCACCTGCGCGTTCTCGAGCTGGTGGAGGCCCGGAAGCCGCGGCCGTCCGATCGGTCGTGCCGCTGGGCTGCAGGCGCGGGTGAGAGGTGCGCCGAGCTCGGCGGCCCGATCCTCGACGACCACCTCCGCGGCCGACGGCAGACAACCGATCACCAGCGGCACTCCGCGCTTGATGATGCCGGCCTTTTCCAGCGCAATCTCCTGGATCGTCGAACCGAGCTGCACCTGGTGGTCGAAATCAATCGTCGTGATCGCCGCGGCCACCGGTGTCACGACGTTCGTTGCGTCGAGTCGACCGCCAAGACCGACCTCGAGCACCGCGATTTCGACCCTGGCGCGGCGGAAGAGCTCGAACGCCGCGGCGGTGGTGCACTCAAAGAAGGTGGGTGGTGCAGTGAGCACGCCACGGGTGAGGAGGGCTTGGACGGCAGATCGCACTGCGGACAGCGCGTCCAGCAGATCCGGCGTTGCGACCTCGGCACCCTGGATCACGAAGCGTTCTTCGATGCGTTCGAGGTGCGGCGAGGTGTAGCGCGCCGTCCGGTAGCCGGCCCGACGAAGGGCGGTCTCGGCCATTGCGGTGACCGAGCCTTTACCGTTGGTGCCGGCGATGTGCAGGGACGCGAAGTGCTGGTGCGGATTATCGAGCTGGTCGAGGAGGACCGTGACGTTCTCGAGACCGAACTTCATCCCGAGGGCTTCGAGGCTGAACAACCACCGAAGCGCGTCGTCGCTCAACGTGAGGGCTCTTCTCCGAGGGTTCCGGTCGGGGAGAGCGGCGTCGATACCGGCACCGGCCGCGCTGTCGCACTCGCGCCGCCGAAACGAAGAAAGCGTGCGATGACGTCCTTCATCTCCCGGCGGTCGACCACCATGTCGAGCATCCCGTGTTCGACGAGGAACTCGCTGCGCTGGAAGCCCTCCGGCAGCTTCTGGCGGATCGTCTGCTCGATGACTCGCGGTCCGGCAAAGCCGATCAGCGCCTTGGGCTCGGCGAGATTCACATCTCCGAGCATCGCGAAGCTCGCCGTGACGCCGCCGGTGGTTGGATCGGTCAGAACGGAGACGTAGGGGAGGCGTGCCCGGTCCAGGCGTGCAAGCGCTGCGCTGATCTTCGCCATCTGCATCAGCGACAGGGCGCCCTCCATCATTCGCGCTCCTCCCGAGCAGGAGACGATGATCACCGGGATCCGCTCAGTCATGGCGCGCTCGATCGCGCGGGTAATCTTTTCGCCGACGACCACTCCCATGCTGCCGCCGATGAACCCATATTCCATCGCGGCAATGGAGCAGCGCAGGCCGTCCACCGTTCCGGTGGCGGTGATCACCGCGTCCTGCAGACCGGTTGCGCTGATGCTTGCCTCGAGCCTCTTGCGATAGGCCTTCGTGTCGGTGAAGTGGAGCGGATCGATGGACGTGAGCCCGTGGTCGAACTCCTGCCAATCACCATCGAACAGGACCTTCAGACGTTCGCTCGCCGTCAGGCGGAAATGGTGCGAACACTTCGTGCAGACGTTCAAGCTCGCGACGAGGTCCTTGTTGTAGATGATCTCCCCGCAGGACGGGCACTTTACCCACAGCCCCTCCGGAACCCGGCTCTTGTCTGCCGGCGGCTGAATAGGCTTCTTGTCCTTCTTGAACCAGGCCATAAGGAACGAGGATACCTCAGGCGCGCGGGACGTAATACCGTGTGCCTTTGCCCATCGACCGGATCTGACGCTCCAGGTCGGCGACCGCCTCATCCCCCCACGACGCATCGAACTGAGAGGTCTCGACGACGAGCAGCGGGGTGGCGTTGTAGTGGAAGAAGAAGTGGTTGTACGCCTCGTTCAACTCGCGCAGATAGTCATCATCGAGGTGCGGGAACTCAGGGTTGACCTTCTCACGCTCGCGCAGACGCCGGCGCAGGACGTCGGTTGGCGTCTGCAGGTAGACCACCAGGTCCGGAACGGGGAGGTCCTCCGAGAGCAGCTCGTAGAGACGCTGATAGATGAACAGCTCGTTGTCGTCGAGGTTCAGATACGCGTAGATCTTGTCGCGGTCGAACAGGTAGTCACAGACCGTCAGCTGGCTGAAGAGATCGCTCTGCCGCACCTGCGTTTGCTGTCGATGTCGCGACAGCGTGTAGAACAGCTGGGCCTGGAAACCGGCGCCAGGGCGCTCCGCGTACAGGTCGGCGAGGAAGGGATTCTCGGTTTCGTCCAGAACGACCGTGGCGTCGAGGCGCGCGCCGAGACGGTCGGCGAGCGTCGATTTGCCCAGACCGACCGGCCCTTCAATGGCGATGTATCGGAAGTCCAATGTCGACCTTGTTATAGCATTGTCGCGTGCGAATCGAGCGGATCGAGCTGCGGCTCCTGCGCCTTCCGCTGGTCAGATTCTTCGAGACGAGCTTCGGCCGGATCCACCAGCGCCCCTTCATCCTGGTGTTCGTGGAAGGGGACGGCGTCACGGGTGTCGGCGAGTGCGTGGCCGAGGCGAACCCCTATTACGGCTCCGAGACCACCGGCACGGCGTGGCACATCATCGAAGAGTTCATCGCCCCAGCGGTGCTGGGGCGGGACTTCGCTCATCCCCGTGAGATCTTCCCGGCGCTTCGCGCCATCCGCGGACATCGGATGGCGAAGGCGGCGGTCGAGATGGCGGCCTGGGACCTCTTCGCGCGCCAGCAGGGCGTCCCGTTGTGCCGGGCACTCGGCGGTTCCGACGAGACCATCATCAACGGAATTGCCTCCGGTGTCTCGATCGGCATCCAGGACTCCATCGAGGAGCTGATCGAGCGGGTTGAGGTGGAGCTCGCGGCGGGCTACCGGCGCATCAAGATCAAGATCAAGCCCGGGTGGGACGTCGAGGCCGCCGCGGCCGTCCGTGCGAAGTTCGGCCCGGTACCGCTGATGGTCGACGCCAATGCCGCCTATCATCTCGAAGACGCGGCCCACCTCGCCCGCCTCGACGAATTCGCGCTCATGATGATCGAGCAACCACTCGACTACGACGACGTGCTCGATCATGCGGCGCTGCAGCGAGGGATGCGGACGCCGATCTGCCTGGACGAGTCCCTGCACACGCCGAAGATTGCCGCCGAAGCGATCCGCGCTGGTGCCTGCAGGATCATCAACATCAAGCCGGGGCGGATTGGCGGGCACAGCCAGTCCATTCAGATGCACGATATCGCCCTCGCCCATGGCGTTCCGGTGTGGCACGGGGGAATGCTCGAGAGTGGCATCGGACGCGCCCACAACATCCATCTGTCGACGCTGCCAGGCTTCTCGTTGCCCGGCGACATCGCCGCGAGCCGGCGGTACTTCGCACCCGACCTCATCGATCCAGAGGTCATCGTTCGACCCGACGGAACCATCGCGGTTCCCACCGAGCCTGGCATTGGTGTGCATCTCGTGAGCGACCGCGTCGCCGCCTTGACCGAACAGCGCCTCGAACTTCGCGCGTCCGCCTGATCCTATGAAAAAGGTTGTCCTCCTCCTCGTTGTCGTTCCGCTGCTCGCGGCCTGCGCGACTGCGCCACCGCCGGCCCCTGTGGTCGTCCCCTTCGAACAGAAGATGGCCGACATCCTGCGGCTCGAAGATCAGCGGATCCTGAGAGATCCGGCGCCAGCGGTGGTTGCGCTGCCGGTCACCAAGGGTCGAAAGCCCCAGGTTGGACCGGCTCCCGCGCCGGTGCCCGACCTCACAGCGTTTCTCGCCGACTCCGAAGGACGGGTTCGGCGTCGTGCCGCGCTCGCGATCGGCAGGGTCGGTCTGCCGGACGGGGTCGCGGCACTCGCTGGTCTGCTCACCGATCCGGACGTACACGTCAGGCAGATGGCGGCGTTCGCACTCGGGCTGATTGGTCACGCGTCCGCCACGGTGCCACTGACGCAGGCACTGGCCGACGCAGATCCTTTGGTGCGCGGCAAAGCCGCCCAGGCGCTTGGGCAGATTGGCGCCAAGGACGCGGCGCCGGCAATCGGCACGCTGGCGCGGGACCTGGCCCGGCATCCGGCCGTTACTGCGATGTTGCCCGATGACGAGAAGTGGCCGGCGGCCGCAGAGGCGGAGGCATTCAAACTTGCGCTGTTTGCACTGGTGCGACTCGGTGCCTACGAGCCACTCGCCGGTGCCGTGGTCGAGAACGGCCGGCCGGTTTCGAACTGGTGGCCCGTCGCCTTCGCGTTGCAGCGCATCAACGATCCTCGCGCCATGCCGGCGCTCACCGCGCTCGCGAAGGGAGCCGGCAGGTACACCGTCAGTTTTGCCGCCCGCGGTCTGGGCGCGTCAAAGGATCCATCGGCCGAAGCTGCGCTTCTTCCTCTGCTCGACCGGACCCGTCCGCTCGAGGTGCAAGTGTCGGCGATCCGTGCGGTCGCGCAACTGAACGCGGAGAGCGCCGTTGAGCCGCTTCTGGCCCTCGTCAACGATCCTGCTGTCGATCCCAACATCAAGCTCGAGCTCGTGACCGCGCTCGGCACGATGCGGGCACCTGCGGCGCTCTCGATCGTCCAGGACTTGATGACCGATGCGTGGCCGGTAATGCGCATCGCGGCAACCCGTGCTGCGGCGCTCATAGATCCGGAGACCTTCCTGCTCGTCCTGGCCAGCCTGGAGCCAGACCGCGACTGGACCGTGCGCTCCGCGTTTGCGGGTGTGCTCGCCACGATGCCGCCCGACGCCGCGGTCGACCGCGTCCGCGCCATGCTGGACGACGAAGACAAGCGCGTGTGGCCGGCAGCGCTGCGTGCACTGGTCAGGCTCAAGGTGCCGGACGTGCCGGCGATGCTCCTGGCCAAGGTGAAGGAGCCGGACTTCGCGGTTCGCGCCGCGGTCTCGACGTTGATTGGAGAAGTGAAGCCCGAGGGTGGGGCGGCCGCGCTGCGCGAGGCGTGGAAGATCGCGCAGCCCGACCTGGCGTATCTGGCGCGCACGGCCGCCATGGAGGCACTCGTCAAGTTCGGAGCCGCGGAGGCGACCGACACGCTGAAGCTGGCGCTCGGCGACAAGGAGTGGGCGGTCCGCGTCAAAGCTGCCGAACTGCTCGACGGTTTGGACCCCTCAGGTGATTACCGCGCCGCCATCCGTCCGGTCCCGACGCCGGCCCTCGCTCCATACAACAGCCAGGCGTTGATCGCGCCGGACTTCTCGCCGCACGTATTCATCGACACGGCAAAGGGCACGATCGAATTCGAGCTCGCGATGCTGGATGCGCCACAGACGAGCCACAACTTCATTGCGCTTGCCCGCAAGGGCTTTTTCAACGGACTCGCGGTTCACCGCGTCGTCCCCAACTTCGTCGTCCAGGACGGCGATTCACGCGGCGATGGAGAGGGCGGCCCCGGTTACTCGATTCGCGATGAGCTGAACGAACGTCCATTTCTCCGTGGCACCGTCGGGATGGCGTTGTCGTGGAAGGACACCGGCGGCAGCCAGTTCTTCATCATGCACTCACCGGCGCCGCACCTCGACGCGCGCTACACGGCCTTCGGTCACGTCGTCAACGGCATGGACGTCGTCGACAAGATCCAGCAGGGGGATCTCATTCAGCGTGTCCGGGTGTGGGATGGACGAGCCTGGCAATAGGCCCATGCCGACCGCACGTCGGCGTGGGGCGTTGGGAGTTGGAAGTTGGAAGTTGGAAGTTGCCGACCGTAGGTCGGCGTTGCAGGTCGGCGTTTGACCGGTACAAAAACAAAGGGGGCGCCCGCCGCCCCCTTTTCTAACGGGAAGGAAGCTTAGCGCTTCTTGCCGCCCTTCTTCGCCCCGCCAGCCTTCTTCTTTGCAGTCTTCTTTGCCATGCTTTATCCCCCCCTTCGTTGTGGGTTTGCGATGAGTCTCACCGCATTGCAGCGCCGCGGCCTACCGGCGCGCCGGCCTGCGCTGTCAGCGCTCTCGCGTCTCGCTGATCGGCGGGATCTCTTGTCCCGCTCTACTGGCGCTCCCGGGCGTGATGCGCGGGGGCGCGTCTCGACTCCCGCGTGTGCAGGAGGTCAGCTTCTAAGAAAAGGGGGTGTCTCTCACGACACCCCCGGACCGGTAAGGCCGCTTTAGCGCTTCTTCCCGCCCTTTTTAGCGGCGCCCTTTTTTGCAGTCTTCTTCGCCATGATTCCTCCTTGGAACTTGGCAGCTCAGCTGAGTGACCGGTGACCGAGGGTTACAACAGGTGGGCTGAGCACTCCACCCTCATACAAGATGTAGATTATGGATGAGAAAATCAGACTGTCAAGCACAAAGTGTAGAAAATGTCAAAAATCGTGGAGCTTGACGACGATTTTTTCACCCATCCTATGTTGTCGGTGCGATCTGTTCATCGCTGTAGTGATGCGTCGCGAGTGAGCAACGATCAGAACCGTGTTCACTGATCGCGAAGGCGATTTCGAATCACGAGAGTGATCGTCGGATCACGAAAGTGATCGCGACGACGGCGTGTGTTGAAGGAGGTCAGCGCGGAGTGCGCGCGTCGCCGCTGCGGAGGCGAGTGATGGAGCGTGTGGCTGCCGCACGCGTGTCGCTGGCCGCGCCGAAGAGTGCCGAGG
>JACDDJ010000064.1 GCA_013817065.1 Acidobacteriota bacterium | reverse complement strand
GTGCGCGGATCATCGATCGGGGACATCACTGCAATGATGTAAACCGGCACATCGATGCGGCTCGCAATCTCGGCGACCTGCTCGGTCGTGTTGCGGCTGTGCGTGTCGATCCCGTCGGTCAGAACCACCAGTGCGCTGCGCTGCGGCGACCGCCCTTGGGCGCGGCCTTCTGTCGCAACGAACGTCGCCGCCTCGCCGATCGCGTCGTACAGCGACGTCTGGCCGTATGGAGGATTCAGTTTCCCGAGCGCAGCATCGAGGGCGGCGGTATCGGACGTAAACGAGCTGACCCTGTCCAGACGAGTATCAAAAGAGAAGAGCGCCGCCTGGTCGTCCTCTCGCAGTGCGCTGAACAGATGGCGCGCGATCTCGCGTGCATCAACGGCGATCTGACCGATGCGCATACTGCCGCTCGCATCCATCAGCAACCCCAGCGTCACCGGACCGTCGCTCTCGGCCCTGAAGTCGAGAATCCGCTTCTGATCGGCGCCTTCCGAGACGACGAAATCTTCCTGCTTCAAATTCGAAACGAACTTGCCTTTCCGGTCTTTCACCACCGCGGTGACCGACACCACGTCCACCGAGGACCGGAACTTCGGGGGATCCTGTGGATTGGCACTCAGCGCGTACGAAGGCAGCGAAAGGATCGCTGCGGCTGAGATGGTGAGCCAACGCGCTGTCATGCCCTCTATAGTCCAAGGAGCTTGCCATCCAGCTAAGTAGTTGAAACTAAACGCGCTGGCTCGACACTGCGAAATTCTGTCTTACCCGACTGGGTCAAAATGGTGCAAGAAATACACGACCCGACTTTCCGGGCTGTCACTTTTACACTCAGATGAGGGTGCGACTGGGTGCTGCCCGTTCTCGAGTCCCGCGGTGCTTCACTCATAGCGCCCTTGCAGCACCCTGCTAAACTGACGCGGTGACGCCGCGCGCTTCATCGATGATCCCTGTCGCCGATCGCATCGGCGGCTTCACCTACGCCATCCGCAACATCGTCGTTGAGGCGAAGCGGGTCGAGGCTTCGGGACGGAAGGTTCGGTATCTCAACATCGGTGATCCGATCCCCTTCGGGTTCCAGACGCCCCCGCACATGATCGAGGCGGTGATCAGGGCGCTGCGTGATGGACACAATGGCTATGCGCCGTCGGTCGGGATTGCGCCGGCGCGCGAGGCGGTTGCGGCCGAGTGCACGCAGCGCGGCATGCCGATCTCACCTGATCGCGTTGTTATCACATCGGGCACGTCCGAAGGCATCGAGCTGGCCCTCACCGCGATGGCGCAGAGCGGCGACGACGTCCTCGTTCCGACGCCGACGTATCCGCTCTACACCGCGGTGCTCGCGAAGATTGGTGCGCGGGCGGTGTTCTACCGGACCGATCCGCAGAACGGCTGGCAGCCCGACGTCGATCACATCCGCAGTCTCTTGACGCCGGCAACGCGCGCGCTGGTGGTCATCGATCCAAACAATCCAACCGGCGCGACGTATCCAGCCGACACGCGGAAGGCGCTGCTCGAGATGGCCGATACTCACAACATCCCGCTGCTTGCCGACGAGGTCTACGCGGATCTCGCGTTCGATGGACCGGTGCCGGCGTTCGCGGCACAGAACCTCTCAGCCCCGGTGATTACTTTCTCATCGTTGTCGAAGGCGTACCTTGCGCCCGGCTGGCGATCCGGCTGGATGGCGGTCGGCGGCGATGGACGGCTCGACGAGGTGTTCGCGGCGATCAAGAAACTGGCAGACGGACGGCTGTGCAGCACCGGACCGATGGAGCATGCGATCGTTGCGGCGCTCAACGGCGATCGGTCGCACCAGGCCGCTTTCCGCGACGCGCTCAGAGAGCGCGCGATCCTCAGTCACGCCAGGCTGAATGCCATTGACGGGATCACATCGGTGATGCCGTCCGCCGCGTTCTACGCGATGCCACGAGTGACTCTGCCGCCGGGCGTGACCGACGCGGACTACGTCCTCGCCTTGCTGCGGGCGACCGGCGTGCTCTGTGTCTACGGCTCCGGCTTTGGGACCGATCCGGCCGATGGATTCTTCCGCGTCGTGTTCCTCGCGTCACCCGCAGAGCTCTCGCAGATCTACGACCTCATCGTTGAATTCACCCGGGACTTCCTCGCGCGTGATGGCCGTTAAGTGACGACGACGGCGCGGGAACAGCGTTCGCTGATTCGATACGGGATCTGGATGACGGTGCTGACCGTCCTCCTGCTGTGGGCCGCGTATCTCGTTCGCGAGGTGCTGCTCCTCCTCTACATCTCGGGGCTGCTGGCGATCGGCTTCAGTCCGATCGTGCGCCTGATCGAGCGGCAGCGGCTGCTGCCGGTCGGCGGGAAGCGCTTTCCGCGCTGGTCGGCGATTCTCGTCCTCTACGTCTTCATCATCGGCGTGTTCGTCGGGATCGGGATGATGATCTTCCCGCCGCTGATCGATCAGGCGCAGGAGCTCTGGGCGCAGAAGGAACAGATGTTCGAGCAGGGTCAGCGGTTCCTGCGCGAGCGCGGGCTGCTGCATGGCGAGGAGATCACGCTCGAGCAGGCGGTGGAGCGCGCGCCGAAGGCGGCCAGCGGAAGCGACGCCTTCGCGACGGTATTCGGCGCACTTCGCGGCGTCCTCGGCGGGATCGTCGGGTTCCTGACCATTCTGATCGTGACGTTCTACCTGCTGGTCGATTCGGGGGGGCTGCGCCAGACGCTCCTCAGGATGTTTCCACCCGCGGAGCGCGCGCGCGTAGATGGCGTGGTCCGGGCGATCACGATCAAGGTAAGTGCGTGGCTAGGCGGTCAGCTCTTTCTAGCCGGTGTGATCGGCTTCACATCAGTGATCGGGCTCTGGCTGATGGGTATCCCCTACTTCTATGTGCTCGCCATGATCTCTGCGGTCGGCGAGCTGATCCCGGTGGTCGGGCCATTGCTCGCGGCCGTCCCCGCCATCGCAGTAGCGGGCACTGTCTCTTACCAGAAAGTGGTAATGGTCATCATTTTCTTCCTGGTCCAGCAGCAGTTCGAGAATCACGTCCTTGTACCGAAGGTGATGTCCCGGCAGGTTGGGGTGAGCGCCGTGACTGTCATTGTTGCGCTGATGATCGGCGCGAAGCTCCTGGGCATATTGGGAGCCCTTCTCGCCGTCCCGACCGCAGCCATCCTCCAGGTCCTGTTCATGGAAGTGATGGAGATGCGCGAAAAGCGCGTGACCTAGCTGGCATCCTCTTTGACCATTCCCTGCCGCAGGGCCGTCCGCCGCGGAAAAGTAAGCAGGCGAGCGCCCGACATGCGGAAGCGCAATGGTGAAGGTAGGCACGCAGACAGGCAACGGCCGGCTCTTCGGGGACCTCGCGGTAGTGGTCTTTCTGCTGACCCAGGCGTCTGATGGCGTGCTGACGTATATCGGGGTCTCGACCTACGGCCTCGCGATCGAGGGGAATCCGTTGATCGCCTGGCTCATGACGGCCCTGGGAGAGGGCCCGGGCCTTGCCACCGCCAAGGTCACGGCCGGGGTGTTCGGCATTGCTCTTCACATTGCCGGCGTCCACAAGGCTGTCGCGACCCTGGCGGGGTTCTATGTCGTCGTGGCGATCGCCCCATGGGTCACCATCCTGTATTTGATCTAGAACTCTTTTCCATTTTCCGTTTTCCATTTTTGTTTCCCGCCTCCATATACTGAGCGGATGCGAACCGATCCGCTTGCCTACCTCGGACACGAGCTCGACGCACTGAAAGAACAGAATCTCTACCGTCGCCTCCGCATCCTTGATGGCGAGCAGAAGGCCCATACGTCTTTCGACCACCGGTCGGTGGTCAATCTCTCGTCCAATAACTATCTCGGGCTCACGACTCACCCGCGGCTGCGCGAGAGGGCGCTGAAAGCAATCGAGGAGTTCGGGGTCGGCTCCGGGTCGGTGCGCACCATCGCCGGCACGATGGCGATCCACATGGAGCTCGAGCGGCGCCTCGCCGAGTTCAAGCACGTCGAGGCGGTCGTTGTGTTCCAAAGCGGGTTCGCGGCCAATGCCGGCACGGTGTCGGCCGTCCTCAACAAAGAGGATGTGGTCATCTCCGACTCGCTCAATCACGCCAGCATCATCGACGGCTGCCGCCTGAGCCGGGCGGCGATCAAGGTGTTCCCCCACAAGGACGTCGACGCTGCCCGCGCGATCATCAAGGACCTCCCCACTGATCAGCGCAAGCTGCTGATCACCGACGGCGTCTTCAGCATGGACGGCGATCTCGGACCGCTCCCGGACCTGTGTGCGCTCGCTGAAGAAACCGGCTGCATCATGATGGTCGACGATGCGCATGCGAGCGGGGTGTTTGGAAAGAACGGCCGCGGAACCGTGGATCATTTCGGGATGCACGGCCGTGTCGACATCCAGGTCGGCACCCTGTCCAAGGCGATCGGCGCACTCGGAGGTTATGTCGCGGGGAACAAGAACCTCATCGAGTTCCTCTATCACCGCGCGCGCCCGTTCCTGTTCTCCACCTCGCATCCGCCGGCGGTAGCGGCGGCCTGCATCGCGGCACTCGACGTCCTCATGGAGGAACCGCAGATCATCGATCAGCTCTGGGACAACACCCGGTTCTTCAAGGCCGGACTCGAGCGGCTCGGCTTCGACACCGGCCTCAGCGAGAGCCCGATCACGCCCGTGATCGCGGGCGACAGCGCCAAAGCCAACGCGCTGTCGGACCGGCTGTTCCAGGAAGGAGTGTTCGCCCAGGCCATCGCCTTCCCGACCGTCGCCCGAGACAAGGCCCGCGTCCGCACGATCGTGACCGCCACCCACTCGCGCGAGGACCTCCGGTACGCACTCGATGCGTTCGAAAAGGTGGGCAAAGAGCTGGAACTGGTGTAGGCACGTCGCACGTCGCACGTAGCACTGCGCACATCGAACGTAGCACTTCGCACGTATATAGATCTCAATGAAACAGTCGTCGCAGTCCGAACGTGCGCGGGCGCTCTACGAGCTCTACTCGAGAGATATCTCCGTCGAGGACCTGCAGCGGCTCTTCACGCACGATACGCGCGACGCCTACCGGTTCTTCACCCGCGGTCTCGACGAGGAGGCGATCCGGCGCCTGCCCTGGTGGAAGCAGCTCGGGGAACGCATCCGCCAGATCTTCATGGCGTTCACCTTGAAGCTGCCGCCGGCGCGACGTGCGCTCTACCTGACGTCGCTCGTCGTCGCACTGTTCGGGATCATCAGGCTGTTCAGATCCTTCGCGCAGGTGGACTTCCCGCTCGGGCTCCCCTTCGTCAAGGTCGCGCTGCTGATGCCGGTGTGGGCTGACGGGACCTTCGCGCTGATCCTCAGCCTGCTGCTGATGAACTTCCTGGTGCTGCTCGAAGTGGCGGATCGGCTGTCGCTGAAGGGCGAGCTGGAGGTCGCGCGCGAAATCCAGCTGGCGATGCTGCCGGCGGGAACCTATAAGGCGGCCGACATCGAGATCTGCGGCGTCACCCGGCCGGCAAACACCGTCGGCGGTGACTTCTACGACGTCCTGCCACTCCCCGACGGCAGGGTGATCCTCACGCTCGGCGACGTCGCCGGCAAGGGCAGCCCGGCGGCACTCCTGATGGCGTTGCTCCTCGCGGTGCTGCGCACGCTGGTGGACGAAGACCTCGAACCGCGCGAGTTGATGCGGCGGCTCAATCTGCAGATCTGCCGGCACAGCCCGAGCTCCCGGTTCATCACGTTGTTCTTCGCGGTGTACTCGCCATCGACAGGCGAGCTCACCTATGTGAACGCCGGCCATCACCCTCCGCTCCTCCGCCGTGTCGATGGCACCTCGGAGCGGCTCCATGGCACCGGGATCGCGCTCGGGATGTTCGAAGGTTCGGTGTACGAGTCGGCAGCGACGATGGTCGGCAATGGCGAGACGCTGGTTCTCTACAGCGACGGCATCACCGAGGCGGAGGACCCGGAGGGGCGCCCGTTCGAGGAAAGCGGTCTCGAAAGCGTGATCACCACCTACACGGCGTTTACCGCGGCGGAGATCGGGACGGCGGTCTTCAAGGCGGCCGAACGCCACGCCAACGACTCACGCTTCGCCGACGACCTCACGATCCTGATTCTGAAGCGGCGCTGGCCTGCTGCCTAAGCCACCGGCCCATTCATCCCGCCGGATCGCAGTTTGGTCTCCGATTTGGCAGGGGTGACCCGTGCCCGGCCCGGCTGATCACAGGCCGGAGTCTAATATAGGCAACCTCATGGTGCTCCCGGTCCTCCTCGCGCTGTCGTTGCTCTGGACGATCCAGGCAGGTGCGTCGCAGGCCGCGGCACCGGCGCCGCCATCTGCCAAGCCGGACAGGTTCGCCGAACTCGTTCGCGCGCTTGAACGAGCCGCTATCGCGGGGGACGGCGCCGCTATCCGCGCACTCGGAACCGACGCGTCCTCGGCGGGCGATCTGGCCGCGGCCCTCTCCGCTCCCGTGCCCTCCCGTCTGGTTATCCGGGAACGCGACCGCACCGAGCTGACTCCTGATCGCCATCGACTGCTCCTCGACGTCTTCTGGGAGCGCGGCCTCGAAGGGCGGCTCGGCACATGGGTGGTCGACGTCGTGGACGACGACGGTGCGCCCAGGGTGGCGTCGGCAACACGGGTGACGCACGTCACCGGTCTCTACCGGCTCGCGCTGGACGGCGCGAAGCAATATGACGTTCGCAACCTCACCGTGGTCGCGCCCGATCTCGCCCTGCACATGAAGTCGGGATCCGCCTTCGTCGCCGAGACTCCCGAAGGCGTCACCGCGGTGGTGCTCCTCGGCGCAGGCCGGATGCGCTTCTCCCCACCGCTGCCGGCCGAGCGCACGCAGGTCCGCATCTTTACCAAGTCCGCCAGGTCCGACGTGCTGGACGCACCGTTCGAGGCGGTTTTCATCCGCGTCAGGCCCGAGGACTTCCGCGACAGATTTGCCGAGGCCGCACTGGTCCCGCGCGAGGTGTCGCCACGAGACCTTCAACGGGCGACGCAGGTCTTCAACGACTACATCGGGCGCACGCTTCAGATCAACCTGTCGGATCTCAGCGCCGACCGCTGGTCGATCACCCCGCAGCCGGGGGATTTCATCGCCGAAGTCCGAACCAATAATTTCGGCAGCCTCACCTACACCCGTTCACGTAACGACGCGGAAGACATCACGCTGTTCGACCGCCGCCGGCGGCGAAACATCTCGGTGTATGGCTCGCCCGAGAAGCTGGCGACGCACGGGCGCTTCTTCAGCGAAGACGATCTCGTCGACTACGACGTGCTCGACTACGATCTGGACGTCATCATCACGCCGGAGCGCGAGACGATCCAGGGTAACGCCCGATTGAAGCTGAAGGTTCGCGCCGCCGCCACCACGACTCTCAACCTGCGGCTCCAGGAGAACCTCGTCGTCAGCGGCGTCTACTCGCCTGACTACGGACGACTGCTGCACCTCCGCGTCGTCAACCAGAACGCGCTGATCGTCAGCCTGCCGGAAGCTTTGCCGCACGGGTCCGAGCTGTGGCTCAACATCCTCTATTCGGGGCCGCTGCCATCCCAGGATCTCGACCGTGAGGCGATCAATCTAGGCGGGCGGAACGATGCGAACACGCTGGATCAGGACCCCCAGGAGACGACGGTCCTGCCACCCGAGGCGCGGTATCTGTACAGCAACCGGGGTTACTGGTACCCGCAGTCAGTCGTGACCGACTACGCGACCGCAAAGATGACGGTGTCGGTCCCGGAACAATACGAGGTGATTGCGACCGGCCAACCGAGCGGCCCCGGCATGCCGGCGCCCGGTGTAACCGGCGAGGGTGACCAGCGGCGGCGGCGCTTCGTCTTCGAGAGCGATCGGCCGGTGCGATACCTGGCGTGCGTCGTGTCGCGGCTTCGTGAGGTGGAGACGCGCCGTATGCAGACCGGGTCTCCGGCGGACGGCGTCGAGCTGCGGGTGCTCGCCAACCCACGCCAGGTGTCGCGCGCGCGCAGTACGACCGATCGCGTGGTCGAGATCTTCGAGTTCTACGCCTCACTCGTTGGCGCCGCACCGTATCCCTCGTTCACGATCGGCTTCACCGAACGCGAAACACCTGGCGGCCACAGCCCGGCGTACTTCGCCGTTGTCGATCAACCGGTGCAGAGTGGTCTGACCTGGCGCAACGATCCGGTCACCTTCGATAACTACCCGCAGTTCTTCATGGCGCACGAGCTCGCGCACCAGTGGTGGGGCCAGGCGGTCGGATGGAAGAACTATCACGAGCAATGGTTGAGCGAAGGGTTCGCCCAGTACTTCGCCGCGCTCTACGCGGAACGGAAGCTGGCGCCCGGGGTAATGAACACCGTGCTTCGGCGGATGCGTCAGACCGCGATCGACGAGTCCTCCAACGGCCCGGTCTACCTGGGCTATCGCCTCGGCCATATCCAGGGAGACGCCACCATCTTCCGGTCGATCATCTACAACAAGTCCGCGATGGTCCTGCACATGCTGCGTCGAACCATCGGCGATGAGGCGTTCTTCGCCGGCGTGCGGACGTTCTACACCGAATGGCAATACCGGAAAGCCGGCACCGACGACCTGATCAAGGTGATGGAAAAGGCCAGTAATCGCGACCTCACCAGCTTCTTCGACGCGTGGATCTTCGGCGAGGCCATTCCGCGGGTGAGGTTCACCCACCGGACCGAGGGCTCAACCCTCGTGCTCCGGCTCGAGCAGAGCGGCGCGCCGATGCCGGTTCCGATCGGCATCCGGCTGCAATATGCATCCGGGAAGACGGAGACCGTGATCGTCCAGGCCGACGGCCCGGTCACCGAGCACAGGGTCGACCTGACGGAGCCGCTCCTGTCGGCCGCGGCGAACGCCGACCACGGCGCCCTTGCCACGATCGTCCGCTAGACGCGGACGCCCGGCGCCAACCAGCCGTCGCGGCGTGCTGCCGTTATAGAATCAACGGGATATGGAAACGGTCACGCTGACGATAGACGAGCAGCCGGTTACGGTCGAAAAGGGCAGGACGGTCCTGCAGGCCGCGATCGAGAGCGGCATCAAGATCCCTTACTACTGTTATCACCCGGGGCTCAGTATCGACGGGTCCTGCCGCGTCTGCATCGTCAAGATCGAGAAGATGCCGAAGCTGCAGACGTCGTGCTCGACGCCGGCCGCCGACGGCATGGTGGTGATGACCCAGACGCCGGATGTCGTCGAGGCGCGCGCCAGTGTCCTCGAGTTCCTTCTGATCAACCATCCGCTCGACTGCCCGGTGTGCGACAAGGGCGGTGAGTGCCCGCTGCAGGACTTCTCCTACAGCTACGGCCCGAACGAGAGCCGCATGGAATTCCCGCGCCGGGTATTCGACGGCGAAGGCGTCAGGGCGGACGTGGACTTTGGTCCGACGCTGATGCTGAATCGGAACCGCTGCATCCTCTGCACGCGCTGCGTCCGCTTCATGAAGGAGATCGACACCGACGCCCAGATCGGCATCACCGATCGCGGCTACGGCAGCGAGATCGCCACTTTTCGCGAAGAGGGTGTGCATTCGCTGCTCTCCGGCAACCTGATGGACGTCTGCCCGGTCGGCGCGATCACCACGAAGGATTACCGGTTCAAGTCGCGGCCGTGGGATAACCCCGATGCAGTCGATACGATCTGCACCCTCTGCGAGAAGGGCTGCAACACGACGGCGTGGATCAAGGCCAAGCCCGAGTGGGCGAAGGGCGCGCAGTTGATCCGCACGACGCCGCGCTTCAATCCGGAAGTGAACGGCTACTGGATGTGCGACATCGGCCGGTTCGACTATCGCTGGATCGAAGGCGACGAGCGGCTGCAGCGCCCGCTGCTGCGCAGCGAAGCCGGCGCCCTCGAGCCGACCGACTGGACCAACGCGCTCGCAAAGGTTGCGGACCGCATCAGGGCCAGCAACACCGGCCTGGCGTTCCTGATCTCGGCACACGCCTCGCTCGAGGAGCTGTTTCTGATCGGCAAGGTGGGGCATGCGCTGAACGTCCCTGAGGACGGCGTCGCCCTCAGCTGGCGGACCCGCGTGAAGCCGCAGCCGCCGCGGGTCAAGTTCACGATCCCGCCCGTTGATGCGCCGAACGTCAACGGCGCCAAGGATCTCGGATTCCCGATCCACGCCGGCGCGGACGGCACGGCTGATCTCTCCGCCTTCAAGAACCAGATCCTCGCCGGCAAGGTTTCGGGACTTTACGTGTTCGACCCGGGCCCGGACGGTTCGATCGGCGACGTGTCGTGGGTGATCGAGGCGCGGCGCTCCGGCAAGCTGAAGTTGCTGATCGTGCACGGCGTGCTCATGACCGAGCTCGCCAAGGCGGCCGACATCGTCCTGCCGGGCACCGCGTGGGTCGAGAAGGACGCCGCCTACGTGAACATCGATGGACGGCTGCAGGGCGCCTCGCGAGCGATCGCGGCTCCCGGCGAATCGCAGGAAGACTGGCAGGTGTTCGTGAACGTGGCGCTGGCGCTCGGTGTTCCGCTGACCTACACGAGCAGCGCGGCGGTCCGCGGGGAGCTCGCCGGAGCACTCGCCGGTCACGCACGTTACGCCGGACTGGCGAACCTGGCCTTCGCGCGTCCAGTGAACGCGAAGACCTGGCTGCAGGCGTCCAATCCGTCGGAGCGCTGGAAGTGGGACTTCATGTTTCAGGATCTGCCGCCGCTCAAGTTCGCCGGGATACCGGGGGCGGCGTCACTGATGAACGGCCTGCCGCTCAGGGAAATTAAATGACCCGGCACAGGGTTGTCGTAAACAGCAAGGTGTAGGGCAGCCCGGCTGCCCGTTGAGCAGATAACCATGTCGCAGGAAGTCACGCTGCTGGCGGCGTTTGCCGCCGGCCTTCTCTCATTCATCTCACCCTGCGTGCTTCCGCTGATCCCGGGTTACATCTCCTTCATTTCGGGGATGACGCTCGAAGAGATGCAGGGGCAGGAGGGCACCTCGGCAGCCGCGACACGCCGCCACGTCCTCATCTCGTCGATCGCCTTCGTCCTCGGCTTCACCATCATCTTCGTTGCCGCGGGTGCCAGCGCGTCTGCGATCGGCAAACTGATGTTCGCCTACGCGCCGATCCTCGAGAAGGTTGCCGGGACCGTGCTGATCCTGCTCGGCCTGCACATGATGGGCGTCTTCCGGATCAGGCTGCTCGAGAGCGACAAGCGGATCCACACGCAGAAGAAGCCCGCGGGCCCGTTCGGCGCGCTCCTGGTCGGGATGGCGTTCGCCTTTGCCTGGACGCCGTGCATCGGGCCGATCCTGGGAGGCATCCTCGGTCTGGCGGCGTCGCGCGAGTCAGTCGCGGAGGGGATGCAGATGCTGGCGGTGTACTCGCTCGGGCTCGGCGTGCCGTTCCTGCTCACCTCGGTGGCCATCAACAGATTCTTCACTGCCGCAGCCCGGATCCGCAGGCATTACCGCACCATCGAGCTGGTCTCGGGCGGCCTGATGATCTTGATCGGCGTCCTGATCTTCTTCGACCAGTTCAGTCTCATCGCGAAGTACCTCACGCCCTATCTCCCGACGTTCTAAGAAACGGGGACACCCGTTTTTTCAGCGGCGGATCAGCAGCGCTGCCGGCAGGATCTCCACTTCGATGCGCCTGGAGGCGCGGCCGGGTTCACCGTCGACGTGGAACTCCATCTCTCCGTCAGCCTCGATTACCGCACGAGTGACGCGCCTTGTCGTGACCGGCGGCGCGAGCTCGGGGCGGCCCAGCGCGAGATGACGCGCGTGCCAAAACCGTGCGATCAGACCTGCGTCCTCCACGATGATCACATCCAGCAGCCCGTCGTCCAGGCTCGCGCCCGGAGCGATGCGGGCGCCGAGCCCATACTCGCGTCCATTGGCGAAGGCAATCAGAAGGGCTTTGTACTTGCGCCCGTCCCCGTCGAGCTGGACATCGTAGTCGACCGCGCAGTAGGTGCAACCCTCACGCACGCCGATCATGAGGTAGGGCCACGCGCCGCGTGCACCTGCACCGCGGGCATTGAAGAGTGCGGCGACACGCGCGTCGAAACCGACCCCGGCGATGTTGAAGAAGTAGCGTCCGGCCATGCGTCCGGCGTCGATCGCGACCGGGACGCCGTCCATGGCC
>JACDDJ010000565.1 GCA_013817065.1 Acidobacteriota bacterium | reverse complement strand
GCCGAGGCGCACAGGGTGGCGGCGTCGCACAGGCCGCACCGCCGGCCGTTGTTCCGCCGGCAGCCGTTGCGAACCAGCAGCAGTCTGGCCAGCAGGCAGCCGCGCAAGCAGCGCAGCAGGCAGCCGGACGCGGCGGCGCGCCCGCACCGCAGGTCAACCAGGCCCAGCAGCAGCAGCCGGCACCGCAGCAGGTCGGTCGCGGTGGCGGACGCGGTGGCGGCGGCGCCGTGCCACCCGGCACGTACCTGGTTCGCGTGAAGGTCGGCGACAAGGTCATCGGCGAAAAGACAATGACGGTCGAGGCCGACAGCACCTTCATGAAGTAACTAGTCAACTACCAACCACCAACTGCCAACTCCCAAGGAGCCCTTGGGGGTTCTTGGGAGTTTTTTATTGGAAGTTGGAAGTTGGAGTTTGGAAGTTAAAATTGCCCTATGCCTATCGTTGATGCCCTCCTCCCCGAGTACGACCATGAACTCGCCACAACCAGGCGCCTTCTCGAGCGTGTACCCGAGACCGAGTTCGGATGGAAGCCTCACGAAAAGTCGATGACGCTCGGGCAGCTCGCCGGCCACATTGCGAACCTTCCCTTCTGGTTGAGCGCGACCATGAACGCGCCGTTCTACGACGTCACTGCCGGCGACAAGGAAGCGAGGCTCGACCCGCCCGAGTCACGAGAGGTGATGCTGAAGGAGTTCGACGAGAAAGTCAGCAAGGCCCGCGCCAGCCTCGTCAAAGCCACTGACGCCGAGATGATGGCGCCGTGGGCCTTGAAGAGCGGCGGACACGAGATCTTCTCGATGCCGCGAGCCGCCGCGGTCCGCTCGTTTGTCATGAATCACCTGATCCACCACCGCGGGCAGTTGAGCGTCTACCTCCGGCTCCAGAACGTGCCGCTGCCATCGATGTACGGGCCGACTGCCGACGAGCAGTGACCGGAGGACCCGGGCGGATTGGACTCGCCTTTCTGCTCTGCCTCGTTCCCTTTCTCGTTCTCGCCACGCTGAACGCCGGCGGCTATCGCTACGGCGCCTCGGACCAGGCGTTCTACCAGCCTGCTGTCACCAAGCAGCTCGATCCCTCGCTGTTTCCGAGGGACACGCCGGTGCTCGCCGCACAGACGCATCTCACCCTGGCGGACGAGGTGATCGCGGCGACCGTGCGAACGACCGGCGCGTCCATTCCATCGGCCTTCTTTGCGCTCTACATCGTCGCGCTCATCCTCTTCGCGGGTGGTGTCTGGTTGACTGGGACGCACCTCTACGCGAGAACCTGGACGACCATCGCTTTGCTCGCCGCAACGACATTGCGCCACGCCATTGCCCGATCGGGCACCAACACGCTCGAGGGCTACTTTCAACCGCGCCTGCTCGCGTATGGACTCGGCGCAGCGGCGATCGCCGCGTTCCTGCGCGGACGGTTGGTGCTCGTCGCCGTCCTCCTTGCGCTCGGCGCCATCGTCCATCCGACGACGGCATTGTGGTTTGGTGTGTGGCTGGCAGCCGCTGCATTGGTGCACGACCGTCACTTACGTCCATGGGGGCTGGCTGCGGCAGTCGCAGCTGGCGCGGCCGCGGCCTGGGCGCTCACGGCCGGACCGCTGGCCGGACGGCTCGCAATCATGGATCCGCAATGGCGGGCCATGCTCGAGACCAAGACGTATCTCTTTCCCCTCGAATGGCCGCTCTACGCGTGGCTCATCAATCTCGGCTACATCCCTGTCATCGCGTGGCTGTTCGCCAGAAGGACCGCAGCCGGGCTCGCCGGCGACCGGGAGCGCGCGCTCGTCTTTGGATCATCCGCGCTGCTTGTCGTCTTTCTGGCCGCACTCGTATGTCACGCAGTCGGGATCGCGCTCGCGTTCCAACTGCAGCCGGCGCGCGTGTTCTGGATGTTCGACTTCCTTGCCACCATCTACATCGTCTGGGCTCTTGCCGAGGGTTACCCGGCCGGACGCGTATCCGCATGGCGGCCTCAGACGGTCGCGCTGGTGTTCGCGCTCTTCTCGATCGGACGCGGGCTCTTTGTCGTCGTCCAGGCCCAGCGACCTCCGTTGCAGCTCGAGATCTCCGACGATGACTGGGGCAGAGTGATGGCGTGGGCGCGAACCACGGATAAGGGGAGCGGGTGGCTTGCGGATCCGCTTCACGCGGTGTACTACGGCACCAGCGTTCGCGTCGCCGGCGAGCGCGACGTCTTCGTGGAAGCGGTGAAGGACGCCGCCCTCGGCATGTACGACCGTGACATCGCCGTGCGAACAGACGAACGGATTCGAGCGCTCCCCGACTTCCCCGGCCTGACGGCCGACGGGGCGCGGACGCTTGGCGCCGAGTACGGGCTCGATTATCTCGTGACCGAGAGCACACTCGGGCTGCCGCTGGCCTTCGAGAGCGGCCGGCTGCGCATCTATCGACTGCAATGACGTCGGCTTCGATGACGACCTTCACGCCACGGCCGGGCCTCTCGAACGGCCACCTGATGACGATCTGGGCATGGGCGCGCCGGCGGCGCTTTCCACGACTGCCGCAGCCCGAGTCCAGGTACTTCGACGTGGAGCCGGGCACTCGCGTGTTGAGCGGCTGCTACTGGCAGCAGGAGCGCTCGCGACATCCTCTGCTCATCGCGCTTCACGGGCTGGAAGGGTCGAGCTCTGCGCACTACATGCAGGGAATCGCCGACAAGGCATTCGCGCGCGGGTTCAGTGTGATCCTGCTCAACCAGCGCAACTGCGGCGGAACTGAAGCACTGTGCGATGGCCTGTATCACTCGGGCCTGACCGCTGACGCCGCTCACGTGATCAACGAGGTGACCGCGCAGGACCGCATCGAGCGATTGGTCGTCGCCGGCTATTCGCTCGGCGGCAACCTTGCGCTGAAGCTCGCGGGCGACTTCGGCTCAGCGCCGCCACCGCAGCTTCGTGGGGTTTGCGCCGTCTCGCCGGTCATCGAGCTTGGCCGGTGCGTCGAGGCGCTCGAGAGGCGATCGAACCTCCTCTATCAGCTCAATTTTGTTCGGGGACTACGGGCGCGCTTGCGCCGCAAGAACCTGACGCATCCGGGTCGCTTCGCGATGGACCGTCTGGCCGGTGTGTGGACCGTCAGGCAGTTCGACGAAGCCTACACCGCACCATTCTTCGGGTTCGCCGATGCGACCGACTACTACCACCGTGCCAGCGCGCTGCGCGTCGTCAATAGGATCGCGGTACCGGCGCTCATCATCACCGCCGAAGACGATCCATTCGTGCCGGTGGATCCGTTCCGGGATCCGGCGCTGACCGGCAATCCCAACATCACGCTGGTCGTGACGAAGCACGGCGGGCACTGCGCCTTCGTCGATCGCACGTCGACCGAGAGCGACGGCTATTGGGCTGAAGATCAGATTGTTGAGTTCGCGCTGCGTTCATGCCGCGACTAACGGAAGACAACTTCCAACGCCCAACCACCAACTTCCCAAAATGCCCATCTCCCGATCAGAGTGCTTCGACGAAGCGCTTTGCGAAGTCCGGGCCGAAGCCCTGCTCTTCGTGCTTGAAGTAGACGAACGTGTCCTCGGGTGGAAGTCCTCTGACGACAGCGGCCCACTTTTCGAGGTCGACCTGTTGGTATCCCTCGTCGCGCAGCCGGAAGTAGCCGTAGTC
>JACDDJ010000564.1 GCA_013817065.1 Acidobacteriota bacterium | reverse complement strand
GGATGCGGGCTGTGCTTTCCGCCGCCCTCCTGCCGCATCAGGCGGTGGTGGCGGCGGACGCCATTGCGCGCGTCACATTTCGGCGCCTGATCTCCCACCGCCTGCTCCTCGAGTGGCAAACGTCCAAAATGACGCATCGCGACGCGGCTGAGAGAGAACGCGGGTTAGTGCGGCGGATGGCGGCGATCAGCCTCTGTTCGGGCCTCGCGTTGGTCGCGATTGCATGGGTTCAACCGGCAATCCTGTGGTCGGCGGTCCCCATTTTGATGCTCTGGGCGGCTTCTCCCGCCGTCGTTAGTTGGCTGGATTTGCGCGCGGAGCGCCATCAGACCGAACCACTGTCAGGCGACGACCAACTGATGTTGCGCCTCCTCGCCCGTCAGACGTGGCGCTATTTCGATGATTTCGTCGGACCGCAATCGAATTGGCTTCCTCCAGACAACTACCAGCACGCGCTGCAGGTCGAGGTCGCCCGGCGCACCTCCCCGACTAACATCGGGCTCTGGCTGCTCTCCAGTCTGACCGCGAACGATTGCGGCTATGTGACGCTCGACGACCTGATCGGGCGAGGTCTGAGCACGATGGAGACCCTTAACAAACTCGAGCGATTTGAGGGCCACATCCTCAATTGGTACGACACGAGCACGCTTGAGCCCCTCTTTCCCCGCTACGTGTCTACCGTCGACAGCGGGAACTTGCTGGCGAGCTTGTGGACGCTAACGCAGGGCTACGGCGAACTGCTGGAGCGTCCATTGATCGGGCCGCAGGCGCTGACGGGCTTGGCCGACACGCTCGGGCTGCTTCAAAGATCGCTGACGAGCGAGCGCAATGACGGCGTCACGTCGGAGCGCATCGACGAACTCGCGGCTGCCGTGGCCTCGCTGTGCGTCCACCCACCCACGCACCTTATAGATGTCATCCATCGGCTGCGGGCGGCGGCTGAGCCGGCCCGCCAGCTAGCGGAGGCGGTCCAGGACGCTCAGGAGAGACGACCGAACCCGCCTCAGCCACCCGGAACCGCGCCGTCGGTGGCACCGTCCGACGGTGCCGCAGAACCGCAGGCCGCCTACTGGTCCCATCAGCTTGAACGGCAGATAAGCCGCTGGCTTGATGTCGTCGATCGATATCTTCCGTGGGTAGAACCACTGGCGGGTCAGTCCGATGAGGAGGTCCTGGCGCATGGCGACGACGCGCTTGAGTGGCGACGGCAAGCGCTGGCGACGGCGCCCTCGGTGCGTGCGCTTGCGTCTGGAACGTGGGCGTGTGACGCGCCGCCACCACTCCGCGAGGGGCTGGTCGACGTCGCCGCGAGCATGTCGCGCGTTCAGATGGAAGCGAGGGCTTTGCTGGCCCGTGGGGAGCGCCTAGTCTCGCAGTGCAATGCCCTTGCTGACGGCATGAACATGCGGTTCCTCTACGATGCGGAGCGACGGCTCTTCACGATCGGCTTCAATGTCGAAACGCGTCGGCTCGATGCGTCGTACTACGATCACCTGGCGAGCGAAGCACGCATCGCCAGCTTCGTGGCGATTGCGCGCGGCGACGTCCCCGCGGAGCACTGGTTGGCCCTCGGACGCTCGTTCAGCATGATTCACGGTCGGCGGGTCCTGCTTTCGTGGAGCGGCACCATGTTCGAGTACCTCATGCCGCTGCTGATCATGCGCAGCTTCGCCAACTCGCTGCTCGACGAGGCGTGCCGGCAAGCTGTCCTGACCCAGATCGACTTCGCTGCCCGGCGAGATGTGCCGTGGGGCATCTCCGAGGCAGCGTTCAGCGCGTTGGATGTGAACCGGACCTATCAGTATCAGGCGTTCGGTGTTCCGGGATTGGGCGTGCAACGAGGTCTCGAGGATGACTTGGTCGTGGCGCCGTACGCCAGTGCGCTCGCGCTCATCCTTGAACCGGACGCCGTCGTGCGGAACTTGCGGCGACTGGCTCAACGCGGACTGCGCGGTGCCTATGGCTTCTACGACTCGATCGACTACACGCGCGCCCGGCAAGCGGAAGGCCGACAAGGGGTCATCGCGTACACGTGCATGGCGCACCATCAAGGGATGATCCTGGTGTCAATCGGCAACGCGTTGCACGACAACGTCATGCAAACCAGGTTTCATGCCGACTTGCGGGTGCGAGCCACCGAACCGGTGTTGTTTGAACGCATTCCCGTGTCTCCTGTGCTTGTCGAGGGCACGACTCGCGATGGAGCGCTGCGCCAGCTCGGATCCACCTCCGCCACTGCCCCGCTGAGTCGGGTCACCACGCCGGATGCGCCAACGCCGCGGACCCAGTTGCTCGGCAATGGCACCTACACAGTGATGGTGACCAGTGCGGGCGGCGGTTTCAGCCGCTGGCGAGATATTGATCTCTCGCGTTGGCATCCCGACACCACACGCGACGCCTGGGGCAGTTTCTGTTACGTGAAAGATCTCGAGCAGGGAACGGTGTGGTCCACCGCGCACCAGCCGACACGGCGTGTCGCTTCACGCTACTCGGTCACGTTTGCCGCCGATCGCGTCGAGTTCGAGCGCCGCGATGCTGGCATCGGGACGCTGACCGAGATCGCGGTGTCGTTGGAAGATGGAGCCGAACTGCGGCGCATTACCCTGGTGAACCATTCGAGCCGCCCGCGTCAGCTCGAAGTGACGTCCTATACGGAACTGGCGCTGGCGCCGCACAACGCCGACCTCGTCCATCCTGCCTTCAGCAAGCTCTTCATCCAGACCGAGTCTCTGCCGGAGCGCCACGCGCTCCTCGCATGGCGCACGCCTCGCTCGCCACAGGACCAGGCGGTGTGGGCGGCGCATGTCCTGGCATTGCCGCCCTCGCTAGACGCGGCTGTGCCGACCGTGCAGGTTGAGACTGACCGGGCCCGTTTCGTGGGCCGGGGACGCACGATGGAGAACCCGGCCGCGCTTGAGGGAGACCTGTCGAACACGACCGGTTGGGTGCTCGACCCGATTTTCAGCCTCCGCTGCAGGGTATCGCTGGCGCCTGGCCAACGCGTCCAACTGGCGTTTGTCACCGGGGCCGCCGAAACGTGTGAAGGCGCGCTGGCGCTCGTGGAGAAATACGCGGACGTTCACGCTGCGAATCGGGCGTTCGAGCTCACCCGGGCCCAGGCGCAACTGGAGCCGCGCCAGCTCCGCATCTCCGCCGAGGACATTCAGCGCTTTCAACGGCTGGCCGGGCACATGCTGTTCCCGAACGCACAGCTGCGCGCGGCCGAGAAGCGGTTGCGCCAGAACCACCTGGGTCAGTCGAGGCTATGGGCATACAGCATCTCCGGCGACCTTCCCATTGTGTTGATCACCATCGGGGACACACGCGATCTCACGCTCGTGCGTGAGGTGGTCACGGCGCACACCTACTGGCGACTGCGGGGCTACACCGCAGATCTTGTGATCCTGAACGAGGAGGCCGGAAGTTATGCACGGACGCTGGAACAAGAACTGAAGAAGCTGATTCACTTGCACGCGCAATACACGCCCGTCGACCAACCCGGCGGCATTTTCCTGCGCGCGGTCGATCATATCCCCGGCGACGACCTGACGCTGCTTCTGGCGAGCGCGCGAGTGGTGTTGGTCGCCGCGCGAGGCTCGCTCGCCCAGCAGTTGTCGACCATGGCCGAGACGCCGAAGCTACCGCCGCCCCTTTCCACGGCCCGCCGCCTGAAGG
>JACDDJ010000563.1 GCA_013817065.1 Acidobacteriota bacterium | reverse complement strand
CTGCCGCATCGTCCGCCCGGGGCACTTGCGGCGCTCGAGCCAGAGGTGCTTGCCACCGGCCACGGCGTCGTGTTGCGCGGCGGACCGATGCGGCAGGCGCTGCACACGCTCGCTGCCAACTTCCAGCACAGCGAGGTGCCGTCTTACGGCCGATACGCTCAGCAGCCGGCGGTGACCGACGAACACGGCATCGTGCGCCTGCCGCCGGATCTGTTTCCGAAGGTGGCGGCCGGGCTCGCCGCCGCCGCGATTGCCTTCGGCTTGATGTCGAAGTTTGGCCGCGGGCGGCATATCGAATACAGGTAGCGCGAGTCATAGTTAGGGATGCTCGCAATCGAAATCTCGCGCCCCGGCGGCCCCGATGTTCTGACCCCGGTCGAGCGCCCCGATCCGACCCCGCGCGCAGGAGAGGTCCTGGTGCGCGTCGAGGCCGCCGGTGTGAATCGGCCGGACCTGATGCAGCGGCTGGGGAAGTACCCGCCCCCGCCCGGCGCCTCTGACATTCCCGGGCTCGAGATCGCCGGCACGATCGTGGATGCCAACGGAGATACGCGCTGGCGTGAAGGCAATCGAGTCTGTGCACTCGTGGCTGGCGGCGGTTACGCGGAGCTGTGTGCGGTCCCGGCGCTCCAGTGCCTGCCGATTCCAGTCAACATGGAGGCAACCCGCGCGGCCGCGATCCCGGAGACCTATTTCACCGTCTGGACGAACCTGTTCCAGCGCGCTCGCTTACGCGCCGGCGAGCGCGTCCTGATCCACGGCGGTACGAGCGGCATCGGTTCAACCGCCATCCAGCTTGCGCGCGCATTCGGCGCAATCGCCTATGCGACCGCCGGCAGCGACGAGAAGTGCCGCGCCTGCGTGGACATCGGAGCGGTCTCGGCCATCAACTACAAGAGCGAGGACTTCGTGACGGCGATCGCTCGACTCACCAACGACGAGGGGGTCGACGTCGTGCTGGACATCATCGGCGGCGACTACCTGCCGCGTAACATCGGGTGTCTTCGCATGGATGGACGACTGGTGCAGGTGGGATTGATCGGTGGCTCGAAATCCGAGATCAACCTGCGGCTCGTCCTGCAGCACCGGTTGACTGTCACCGGATCGACTCTCCGTCCGCGCAGCGTCGAAGAGAAGGGCGCCATCGCGCGCGAGCTCGAGGCGAAAGTCTGGCCGCTGCTGACGAGGGGTGACATCGGACCGATCGTTCATGCGACGCTGCCGCTTCGCGAAGCCGCGGCAGCACACCGGCTGCTGGAGTCCGGAGAAGTGATCGGCAAAGTGGTGTTGACCAACTAGCAACGCCGGCTGACGCTAAGGCTTTTCAGGAAGACGGGCCATCACTTGCTGCGCAGGACCACCAGCGCAACTGCCGCGATCACGATCGTTACGCCAGCAGACCACAGCTCACTTCCGGGTGGCGTGTTGTTCGGCAACACCGACCATGTCAGCGACTGGATCGATCGTGCGCTAACGGCGAGAATCGCGAGTCTCCCCAACCGGCCACCATCTGGCGACTTGTTGAAGAGCGCGAACCCTGCCGACGCCGACAGAGCAGCAACCAAGCCGTGCGCAATGAGTTCGACAATCGCGAGCGGGCCTCGGTAACTGATGGTGGGGATCACCGCCAGCGCTTCGGCGGCGAATCGCAGCGGCTCCAGGAAGATGAGCAGCGCCGCGACAACGTTCATCATCTCGTTTCGGGAAGAAACAGCCACGCCGGCGCCCGGCCGCCATGGAGTGCCAACTGCGCTACGCCTGTCCTGCTACGCATGTCTCTCCGATTGTACGAGGTCGGCTAAACGCGACGCCGGTCAATTCCCAACTCCCAACTGCCAACTCCCAATCCGGATCGATCCAGCTAATCAGCGCGGCTTTGGGTGTTGGGAGTTGGGAATTGAATCTATCTGCGAAGCTCCGAAGTCCCAGTTCGCCGCTGGTCGAGCGCTGCCGCCAGATCTATAAGCCGGGCGAACTCGGCGCGGTAGCCGTCCGGATCATTCCCGCGGTGCTCTCGGGCGAGGGCCAGCGTTTTGTCCCACGCGGCATCGCCGCGGAACTCCGACTTGCGCAGGAGCAGACCGAACTGCGCGACGGACGCCGCAAAACCGAGGTTGGCCGTCATCCGGTTGCCGTTCTCGCGGACCGGGAACTCGAGCAGCTTGCTGGCGTCACCATCGGGGGCCTTGTAGCGGACCTTCACGTTCATCAGTTCGGTCGAGTTCGTCGCGATGGTTCTGGCGGAAGGCTCAACCGTCTGCTGGTACTTCAGCGGGTCGACACCGCCGTTCGGCATCGGTTCACCCACGGGAACGATCTCGTAGAGCGCGGTCACGGTGTGGCCCGCACCCATCTCGCCGGCGTCCTTGCGATCGTTGTTGAAGTCCTCTTTCCGGAGCATCCGGTTCTCATAGCCGACGAGGCGATACGCGGATGCGAAGCGCGGGTTGAACTCGATCTGCAGCTTGACGTCTTTTGCGACGGTCACGAAGGTCGATCCCGCTTC
Source organism: Acidobacteriota bacterium (assembly GCA_013817065.1). Taxonomy (GTDB): domain Bacteria; phylum Acidobacteriota; class Vicinamibacteria; order Vicinamibacterales; family 2-12-FULL-66-21; genus JACDCA01. The sequence goes on along the minus strand of JACDDJ010000563.1, from coordinate 1,174 downwards.
GGCGATCAGCACGCGCCTGGCCTCCTGCAGCGAATCGAGATACGAGTAGTTCCCGTTCCCCTTGTCCGCCAGCATCTCCATGGTTGAGTCCTTGAGATTGCTCTCGCCCACTCCGAGGACCGACAGGAAGATCCCGCTCTGCCGCTTGCTCTCGATCAGGCGGGTCAGCTCGTTCTGACTCGTGATGCCGACATTGAAGTCACCGTCGGTGGCGAGAATGACGCGGTTGACGCCGTCCTTGACGAAGTTCTCGCTCGCAAGGTCGTAGGCGAGCTGTATTCCGGAGGCGCCGTTGGTGGATCCCCCTGCGCGCAGCTCCTCGATGGCCGCGTTGATCGTGGACTTCTTATCTCCCTGCGTCGGTTTCAGCGCCATCCCGCTGCTGCCGGCGTAGACGACGATGGCGACGCGGTCCTCGGGGCGGAGCGTGTCGACCAGCATCTGCATTGCGGTCTTGACGAGCGGCAGGCGATTGGCCGGCATCATCGAGCCCGAGACGTCGAGCAGGAACGTGAGATTTCTCGGCGGTGTGTTCCTCTGTTCGATCGGTTTGGCGCGCAACCCGACGAGCGCGAGTTTGTGCTTCGGGTTCCACGGGCACGCTGCGACTTCGGTGGTGATCGAAACCGGCGCGTCACCCTTCGGCGCCGGATAGTCGTACTTGAAGTAGTTGATCAACTCTTCGACGCGCACCGCATCGGCGGGCGGCAGCTGGCTGCCATTGAGAAAACGGCGGACGTTCGCGTAGGACGCCGTATCGACGTCCACCGAGAACGTGGAGAGCGGAAACTCGCTCACGCCGCGGAATTTGTTCTCTTCGATCGCGCTGTAGGAGGCCGTGCCTGGCGGCCGCGGGACGAGCCCGGACTCGTGCCAGTACCGCGACTGTGCCGCGTCCATCGTCGCCGGCGCCGCCACAGCCTTGGCCTCGGGCCGCATCGGGCCGTAGCCGGCGCCGGTGCCCGCCCCCGCGCCACGGCCTCCGCCAATGCCGGCCCTCGTTGATGACTGCGTTTGGACCGGCTCCGAGTGGGCGATCACCGCGACGGTTTCAGACGTCGCGCCGACCTGCAGCACTACTCGCAACGCGGGCGGATCCGTCGTTCCCACCGTCAGGTGCGCCTCGGTGGTTACGAAACCGGCCAGCTTCAACCGGACCTGGACATTCCCGGCG
>JACDDJ010000562.1 GCA_013817065.1 Acidobacteriota bacterium | reverse complement strand
ACTTCGATGCCCGGGTCGTCGAGGAGCCCGCGGTCAGAAACGTAGGCAGTGTAGGTCATTCCAAGTGGCGCCGCGGGCAGAAGCGCCACGAGCACCTCATGCGCCGCCGTGGCGACCGCGGCTGATGGGGAACCCGCGGCACCGGCTATCGGGGCGCAGTAGGGCTCGAACCGATGCTCGTATGCCTGCACCGCGTCGTGCACCGCAATCTGGACCTTGGCGAGATCGACGAACCCGGCCGGCCCTCTGGGCACGATCGCAGTGCTCGCCACCTCATTCCAGTAGAGCACCGCGTCCGACGCGCTCGCGGGCACGGCCCCTCCCACCAACGCCAACGCTCCGAGCACGACGATGGTCATCGCGATGCGGAGGTGCGCAACAGGTCTTTGGGTGGAGCGCTCGGTCGGGCAGGTCATCCGGGCGTCTCGTCTGCTCATGGCAGCGCCGGCGCGTCCGGAGCTCGGGCTCCCGATGACCTCGCCACACCCGGCTCTTGGCATGCTCTGATGGCGCGCGTCGTAATTGCGGGGAGCGGTAATGCGACATAGAATGGGGCTTTTCATTGGTTATGTTCCTCCGAACCAGCAGGTTTGATCAGCGGTGCGAGGATGATCTGCCGGCGGCAGGAAGTCGTTAGAGGCTGATGAAAGATGTCTGAAACCGTTCTGAAAGCCTCGTAAATGACGGTCCCACGGCGAACGTATGCATTCGACGCGTTTCGCCTCGACCCGCTCGAGAAGATCCTCTTCCATCACGAGAGAGCAGTCCCGCTGACCCCGAAGGCGTTCGAGACGCTGCTGGCGCTCGTCGAGCGGCACGGGCATCTGGTCACGAAGGAGGAACTGTTCCGCCTGGTGTGGCCCGATGCATTCGTCGAAGAGAACAACCTGGCGCAGAACGTCTCGACGATTCGGCGCGCCCTCGGCGAGAGCCCCGGCGGGCAGCGGTTCATCGAAACGATTCCGAAGCGCGGGTACCGGTTCGTCGGCGGTGTCGTCGAGGAGTTCGATGACGCTCAGGGCGCGGCCGCCGCCGCGCGGACCGCGCCGCCGGCGGCTGAGGCGGACCCCGGCGTGTCCGCACCGCCTCCGAGCCTCGGGAGGTCTCAGGTGAAGCTGGCGCCGCGGCGCCGGATCACGCCCCAGGCCCACTCGAGCCCGGCATGCTCCAGTGCCTTCTTACGTCAGGGTTAGAAATGCCGCGCGAGCCGCACGGCCACCGTCCGCGGCTGCACCAGCCGGGTGCCGACGAAGACGGACTGAAAGTTGTAGAGGGCGGTCTGATTGGTCGCGTTGGTCACTTGCGCCTGCAGGGTCCACGCGCGGCGGCCACGGCTGTTGTTGACGTCGAACCCTGCCGCCAGATCCACGATGGTGCGCGGGCGCACGCGGGGGACCTCGGCCTCGAGGTTGACGAAGGGCAGCAGGTCCGCAAAGTCGGAATCAGCGGCCACTATCGCCGGATCCGACGGATTCGACACGAGTCCGCTGTCATACCGAATCGATCCGCCCAACCACAACGGACCCGGTGCGTCGTACGACGCGGTGCCGTGGACCCCGAGCCGCTGGTCGTGGTCAATGACAAACGGTCCCGCTGACAGCAGGTCCACGGCATCCTGTCCGAGGAACAAGCCGCCCGTGAACGGCGGAGACGAGATTGCGCGGCCCATCGTTGCGCTCAGGGCTCCCATGAGACCACGCCGTGCGATGAACGACAGGCGCGCTTCGGCGCCCGTCACGCGAATGCTCTTCAACGTCGTCGGAAAGATGATGCCGGTGTCGAAGAAATTGTTGTTGTCCTGCTGGTCGACGGAGTTTTTCCGGTAGACCGACCCGTCGAGCGTGGCGAACCGCCCCACGGGCAGTTGTCCGCCCACCTCGTAGACGTCTTGACGCTCCGGGCGGATCGGCTGGTAGGCCCCGCCCAGGGCCTCGCGCACGCTGTCCGGCGCGAGCCGGCTGGCCGCTTCGGAGCTCGACAGCAACAGGTTCTCGTTGGGGGGTGTCTGATAGTTGCGATTGTAGGACGCGCGCAGGACGAGATCGTGGCCGGGGATCCGATAGGCCACACCCACGCGCGGCTGCAGGTGCCGGCCGTCCACGAGAAAGCGGTACTCGTCGTGGCGGAGTCCGAGTGCCAACGACACGTTTCCGAAGCGAATCGTCGACTGCACGAAGGCGCTCACCTGGGTGCCGGTCTGCGCATCCGCGAAGACAAACGGCACGCCGCCACGCGTGAGATCGTACGGGAGGAGCGCCGCGTTGTAGCCCTCCGCATCGGGAGCGTTGAAGGCCAGCGATGTCAACCCCATCGTAAAGAGCTCGTCGACAGGAAAGCGTTGGAGATCGACGCCGGCGCGCACCGTTTGTGCGCCGAACGACCGCGTGTACCGCGTGTTCGCGGTGAACGTCGATAGACGGCGATCCTGCGTGGCGGTGACCGGGGTGTCTCCGGGACTGGAGGTGAGCACGGCGGTGGTCGTGCGATAGCCCACGGTCGCTTCGAGCGTCGACTGCGTGTCGAGCGGGCGCACGTAGGAAGCCCACAAGGAAGCGTCGGCGAGCGTCTGCCGCTGATCTTGACCCGCGGCCTCTTGCGAGCGGAGGTTGGCCAGCTCGAAGCTCGAACGGCCTCCCATCGCGTGAAGGCGCAGCGTATCGCGATCGGTGAGGCGGAGGTCCACCCGGCCGAAGCCACGCGCGTAGCCACCGGTATTGTGCAGATTGTCCAGGGACACCTGGTCGAGAAACCGATCAGTGTGCATCGCCGTCACCGAGCCGAAATAACCCACGCGGCCGCGTTCGCCCCCAAGTTGCGCCACACCGTGGCGCGTGCCAAACCCTCCAAGTGATCCCGACACCGTCCCGGCGATCGGGCGTCCGGTCCCGAGGCCGCTGCGGCTATTGAGCACCGCCACGCCCGACACCTTGCTGCCGAACTCTGCCGGAACATGGCCCGTGATGAGCTCGACGGTCTGCACGACGCCGACGTCGAGCGAATTGGCGAAGGCGCCGGTCAACTGGTCGCTGATCGGCAATCCGTCGACCACGAAGGTCATCTGATTGTGTGCGCCGCGCGGGTGAATCGCTCCATTGGCGTTCTGGGCGAAGCCGGGAAAGCTTACCAGCACGGCTTCCAGGCCGCGGCTTGACGCGGCGACGGGCAGGCGCTCGATGCGCGTCTCGCTGATCACGTGACGGGTCCCGGCGGAGGTCGTGTCGACCACTGGGGCTTCAGGAGTGACGGTGATGGTGTCGGTCACGTCGGCCACACGCAGCGTGAACGCCAGTTCCACGGGCACACTGGAGGCCAGGTCGATGCGACGAGCTTCGGGAGCGAAGCCCGACAACTCGAGGCGCAGGTCGTAGGTCCCGAGCGGGAGATTCCCAATCTCGAAGTGTCCGCGGTTGTCGGTCAGCGTGGCGCGCTCCAGGCCGCTCGCACCCTGGCGTAGCGAGACCGTCACGCCAGGAATGAACGCGCCTTGGGGGTCGGTGACCTCTCCGCGCAGCAGAGCGACCGTCTGCGCCTCGACTGGTGTGGCGGCGAGCGCCCCCAGGACGATGAACGCCAGCGCGAGGACATTGCTCCATCGCGCCGGCCCAACCGGCCAACGAGCACGTTTGAACGGCCGCCGAAGATGTTTTTGATGATTCAAAATAAACATTAAGCAGAGTCTAAATC
>JACDDJ010000063.1 GCA_013817065.1 Acidobacteriota bacterium | reverse complement strand
CGACCTCTACGGGGCGGTCCGCTCGGCGGCGCCATTCGCGGACCTGAGCTCGTCGGTCTACGAGGGTGTTCTCGATATGCTCTCCGGTCGCTACCCGTCCGATGACTTCGCCGACCTGCGCCCCCGTATCACCTGGGATCGCCTCAAAGGAACGTTGACCGCTCGCGAAGGCGCAAAGCGCGTTGCCATCATCAACGGCGGTACCATCCCCGATCGCGGACTATACGGCGTCTTTCTCAGCGGCGAGCGCGGTCCCGGCGCGCGCGTGGGCGAGCTCGATGAAGAGATGGTCTTCGAGAGCCGCGTCGGTGAGACCTTCCTGCTCGGGGCATCGAGCTGGCGCATCGAACAGATCACGCACGACCGCGTCATCGTCACGCCCGCACCCGGCGAACCCGGCAAGATGCCATTCTGGAAGGCGGATGCGGTCGGCCGCCCACTGGAACTCGGACGGCAAATTGGCGAGCTGGTGCGGACGATCCGTGCCCTGCCGCCAGCGGCGGCGGTCGAACGACTGGTCCGCCACCACGATCTCGACGCCCGCGCAGCCGAGAATCTTCTGCGCTATCTCAGCGACCAGGCTGCAGCCGCCGGCGTCGTGCCGGACGATCGCACGATCCTGATCGAGCGCTGCCGCGACGAGCTCGGTGACTGGCGCATCTGTGTTCTCACACCTTTCGGGGGTCGCATCCATGCGCCATGGGCGATGGCGGCGGTCGAGCGCGCGCGCGCACAGACCGGACTGGACGTCGAGACGATGTGGACGGATGACGGGTTCGTGGTGCGTTTTCCTGAGACGGAGGAGCCGCCGGATCCCGCACTCATGCTGCCGACGTCGGAAGAAGTCGAAGCGCTGGTCGTCCGCCAGCTTGGCGGCACGGCGATGTTCGCGGCCAAGTTCCGCGAGGCGGCGGGCCGTGCGCTCCTGCTTCCGAAACGACGTCCCGGTGGACGGAGTCCGCTGTGGCAGCAGCGCAAGCGCGCGGCGGACCTGCTCGGCGTCGCATCGCGATACGGTTCGTTTCCGATGCTGCTCGAGGCCTACCGCGAGTGCCTGCGCGACGTGTTCGACATTCCGTCGCTGGTCGACACCCTCCGCCGGATCGAAACGCGCGAGCTCAAGGTGGCTACGGTCGATTCCGCTATCCCGTCACCGTTCGCCTCCGCACTGCTGTTCACCTACGTCGCGAACTATCTCTACAACGGAGACGCCCCGCTCGCCGAACGGCGCGCGCAGGCCCTGGCGATCGACCAGGCGCAACTGCGAGAGCTGCTGGGGGACGCCGAGTTGCGGGAGCTGCTCGACGCGGATGCACTCGCGGAAGTGGAAGCGCAGGCGCAGCAGCTCGATCCCGCTTACCACGCGAAATCGGTCGACGGCGTCCACGACATGCTGCTGCGGCTCGGGGATCTGACCCGCGACGAGATCGCGCTGCGCTCACGCGTCGATGCCGATGCCGCGCTGAAGGAGCTCATCGCCACCCGACGCGCCATCCTCGTCAACATCGGTGGCCAGGCTCGCGCGTTGCCGGTCGAATACGCGGGCCGTTATCGCGATGCGCTGGGAGTTCCGCTGCCACAGGGTCTGCCTGAATCGCTGCTGCAGCCGGCCGCCAATGCCGCCCTCGACCTCGTGCGGCGTTACGCGCGAACGCACGGTCCATTCACGACCGAGGAGTTCGCGGGTCGCTATGCGCTCGGCCGCGCCGCTGCCCAGGCGCTGCTGAAGGAGCTGTCAGCCGCGGGCCGGCTGCTCGAAGGCGAGTTCCGCCCCGGTGGATCCGGACGCGAGTGGTCCGACCCCGACATCCTGCAGTCGGTCCGCCGGCGGTCGCTCGCGAAGCTGCGCCGCCAGGTCGAACCGGTGGAACCGCAGGTGTTCGTCCGGCTCCTGACCTCGTGGCAGGGACTGCTGCGGCGGCGTGCCGGTCTCGATGCACTCCTCGACGTCATCGAGGACCTGCAGGGAGCGCCCCTGGCGGCCTCCATCTTCGAGACCGAGATCCTCGCGGCGCGGGTCGAGGGTTACAGCCCGGCGGATCTCGATGCGCTCTGCGCCGCCGGCGAAGTGGTGTGGTGCGGGATCGAGTCAGTCGGCGAGCGCGATGGACGGCTCGCGCTCTATCTGACCGACCACCTGCCCCGGCTGCGGATGGTGCCGAAGGAAGTCGGGGTGACCGACCCTGAACCCGCCCTCCTCGACCACCTCGAACGCGAAGGGGCGTCGTTCTTTGGCGCGCTTCACCGTGCCGCGGGCGACGGCTACCCCGCCGAGACGGTTGATGCGCTCTGGAACCTGGTGTGGAAGGGACTGGTCACCAACGATACGTTTCACGCGGTACGCGCATTCACGAGAGGACCTGAACGGCGTCAGCGGAAACCTGGCGCGCGAAGCTTCCGGACGCGACGGGTCTCGCCGCCATCCGCCGAGGGCCGCTGGTCGCTCGTCGCGCAGCGGGTCGGCACGCCGGTGTCGCCCACCGAGTGGTCCACCTCGGTCGCGCAGCAGCTGCTCTCCCGTTACGGCGTCCTGACGCGCGAGGTGGCGGGCGCCGAGGGGATCTACGGCGGCTTCAGCGCTGTCTACGACGTCCTCAAGGCGCTCGAAGATGCCGGACGCGTCCGGCGCGGCTATTTCGTCGGCGGCGTCGGCGCCACCCAGTTCGCCCTCCCCGCCGCACTCGAACTGATGCGCTCATTGCGTGAGGAACCCGAGGATCCCGAAGTCGTCGTCCTTGCCGCCACCGATCCGGCGAATCCCTTCGGGACGATGCTCAAATGGCGTGACTCGGCGGGACGTGGCGCGACGCGGACGGTCGGCGCGCAGGTGATCCTCGTCAACGGCCACCTCGCCGGCTACATCTCCCGCGGCGGACGTCAGATTCTTGCCTGGCTGCCCGAAGACGAGCCGCAGCGATCCGCGATTGGACGTCCGCTCGCGCGGCAGCTCGCGACCATGGCGCGCAGCGGCGGGTTGATCATCGCGGAGGTGGGCGGCGTCGCTGCAGCGGATCACCCGCTTGCGCCGTTCCTCGTCGACGCCGGGTTCCACCCCTCCGCGATGGGATTCATGATGAGGCGCACAGCGCTCGCGGCTGAATCCACGGTGAAGGCGGCGATGGATGCCTGAAGGCGATACGATCTTTCGCGCCGCACGCACGCTTCAGCGCGCACTCGGCGGAAAGGTCGTTACCGGTTTCGAATCGGTCTTTCCTCACCTCACGCGAATCCACGAAGACGCGCCGATCACCGGACGGACGGTCGAATCGGTGAGCGCCTGCGGCAAGCACATGCTGATGGCGTTCTCCGGTGACCTGGTGCTGCGAACCCACATGCGGATGAACGGCAGCTGGCACATCTACCGTCCCGGCGAAGCGTGGCAGCGCGGCCGGCGTGACATGCGGATCGTGGTGAAGACGTCCGACTTCGTTGCCGTCGGCTTCAGCATCCCGGTCGCCGAGTGGATCCGCGCAACGGCCATCGCCCGCCACGAGGAACTGCGCAAGCTTGGCCCCGACCTGCTGGCCGACGACTTCGATGCCGACGAGGCGACGCGGCGGGTGCGTGCGCGCGGTGACACCGCCATCGCCGACGTATTGCTCAATCAACGCGTGATGGCGGGGATCGGGAACGTCTACAAGTCAGAGGTGCTCTTCGCCTGTCGGGTCGATCCGTTCGCGCTGGTGAGCACGCTCACCGATGAACAGGTATCCTGCCTGGTGAGTACCGCGCGAAAATTCCTCCGCGCGAATGTGTCCGAAGGGCTCGCCGCCATGACGACCTATCTCGGCTTCCGCAAGACGACGAGGCGCGACGACCCGTCGGAGCGGCTCTGGGTCTATGCGCGGGTCGGCGATCCATGCCGCCGCTGCAGCTCGCCGATCAAGATCGCTAAACAGGGCCGCGATGCGCGGCTCACTTATTGGTGCCCCGCATGTCAGTTCTGATCTGGATCGCGTTGTTCCTCGGCGCTGCCGCTTCCGTCGCCGCACTGTGGGGCTACTACGGTGTGCTGCCCGGTTGGATGACCGGACCGGAGATTTGCCGGCTCGAGGACGGCGGCTGCGCCGTGCTCTTCCGCACGCCTCGCGCGGCTCTCCTTGGCATCCCCAACGCCTCACTCGGCATCGTCCTCTACACGGCTCTGGCGGCAGGCGTCCTGTTCGAAGCGCCGCCGCTGCTGCTGTTCGCCATGACGATCCCCGCGGTCGCGATGAGCGCGTTCCTCGCCTACAGCCTGATCAGCCGAGGACTCGAATGCCGCATCTGCTGGACGGGCCACGCCGCGAACGTAACGCTTGCGGTGTTGCTGGGGATCAAGGCCTTCTGACATGGATCGGACGGAGAGAACCGATCTCACGGAACGCGGCATCAAGGGTGCTTCTGTCGAATCACCACGCGCGAGATCCCGTCCGTTCCTGTAACGCGTTCCACTCTCACTCCCGCGCGGCGGAGTTCCGCATCAACTAGCGGCGTCGTCGACGCAGGCTGAGTCACGCTGGCTATGCTGTCACTCCAGATCCCGCCGTAGGACGGCTGCGGCGAGTGCAGCGGACACAACTCAGACGAGAGCGCACCCACCGAGAAGATCTCTTCGTAGACCGACGGCTCAGAGGGCGGCAGACCCTGAATGGGCGCTGGGTAGCCTGCGGCCATCGTGCCCTTTGTGCCCACCATGCCGACCGGTACGTCCGCGGGGATGTACTGATGCTGGCAGGACGGCCCCGCGCGCGCGCCACTGAGCCGGCAGATCGCGACTTTCTCGACACCCGCCGGCATCTCGAACCATTCAGCCTTGTGCCCCACCGTCGCGGCCTTCATGAACGTCGCCCAGGCCGGAACCGCAACGGTGCCGCCGAAGCCACGCGCCATGATCGGGGCCGGCGTATCGAGTCCAAACCACACCCCGGTCACGACCTGCGGCGTGTAGCCGATAAACCATGCGTCGGAGTAATCGTCGGTGGTGCCGGTCTTCCCCGCTGCCGGCAGCTTGAACCCGGCAGCGCGGACGCCTGTGGCGGTTCCACCGGAGATGACGTCCGCCAGCATACTGGACATCATGTAAGCCGTCTCCTCGCTGAGTGCGCGCGTGTGGCGTTCAGTGTTGTGGAAGAGCGCGACACCATCACTGCCCTCGACACGGGTAAAGAGCCGTGGCGCCGAGGCTGTGCCTCGGTTTGCGAACGCGGTGTAGGCGGCCGTCAGTTCCACCAGCGTCACCTCCCCGGTACCGAGCGCGAGCGAGGGGACGACCGGAAGCGACGTTTTGATCCCGAGGCGTTGAGCGTAGTAGATGGTTGTAGTCGTGCCGACCTGCTGCATCAACTGCGCGGCTGCCCTGTTGCTGGACACCTGCAGCGCACGCCGAATGGTGTACTGCGACGCTTCGTGCTCGCCGTCAGGAAGCCACGTCTCCGAAGCGGTTCCGATCGGTGAGTCGAGCGAGGTCAGGATCGTCGCTGGACTGTAGCCGCGCTCGAGCGCAGCCGCGTAGAGGATCGGTTTGAACGCCGAACCGGCCTGCCGTTTTGCCTGCGTCGCACGATTGAAGGAGCTGGACGCGAAGTCACGACCACCCACGAGCGCGAACACGTCGCCGGTGTGCGCGTCCATGGAGACGAGGCTGCCCTGAAGATCCTTCGCCTGCCGGCGGGCCTTGGCAATCTGCGTTATGCGCCCGACGATAGCCTGCTCGGCTGCCTTCTGCAGGACTGGATCGTAGGTGGAATAGACGCGCAGGCCGCCGCGCAACACGCGCTCGTTCCCGAACTGAGCGACCAGCTGACGGCGAAGCTCCTCGCGGAAATAGGCACCCACGGCATCTGTGGGATCAGATCCGCCGGCAAGATCCCCCGGTCGAGTCACTCCGGGCAACGGCCTGGCGGCAGCAGCTGTGAAGTCTGCTTCAGGCAGGTTTCCTTGACCCCTCATCAAACGCAGCACGAGGTTGCGACGCGCTTTCGCGCGCGCCCGAGATACACCGGGCGCATCGTGCGATGGAGCGCGGACGATGGCGGCAAGCAACGCTGCCTCCTCGACTTGAAGATCTGACGCGGACTTGCCGAAGTACCCGCGCGAGGCTGCCTCTACACCATACAGGCCCTCGCCGAAGTAGACGGTATTCAGGTACGCCTCGAGGATCTCTCGCTTCGAGTAGCGCTGCTCCAGACGCGACGCGATCATCGCCTCGCGCAGCTTGCGCTCGAAGGTGCGCTTCGGCGACAGGTGCGCCGCCCGGGCCAGCTGCTGCGTGATGGTACTGCCGCCCTGGATGATGCGTCGCGCGCGAATGTTCCGCCACGCGGCCGCCCCGATGCGGACGGCGTCCAGCCCGTTGTGATTGAAGAAGCGCTGGTCCTCGACGGCGAGCAGCGCCTGGACCATCACGGGGGAGACCTGGTCCAGCGTCACATCGATCCGCTGCTCGACGAAAAAGGTGAAGGCCGGTTGACCATGGCGGTCGTAGACGATGGTGGTTTGCGGACGGGGCGTCAGTTCGGCGAGAGCTGTGGCTCCTTCGAGTTCAGCGGCAACAACCCAGGTAAATGCCGTCAGCCGGTACGCACCCGTCCAGGCAAGTGCCGAGACGATCGCAACCATCCCGAGCAGCACTGCGCGCCTCATGAAGACCACGCAGGTGATCAGGCAACCGTAGTGCCATCAAATGCAGAGTCGGCGTCGCCCGTTCTGCGCGCATTCAAGCCGTCCAGCAGAGCAGTACGGCAATTTTGAGGGGAAGTGGGTAGCCTGCTTCACAGCGCGCGGATGCGCTGGGCGTGTGAGTAGATGTTGAAGGCGCTGCCGCGCGCGAAACCCAAAAGCGTGATTCCCGCTTCACCGGCAAGCTCGATGGCAAGGCTCGATGGCGCCGACACCGCACAGATCACCGGAACGCCGGCAAGCCACGCCTTCTGCACGATCTCGTACGACGTTCGGCCGCTCACCACCAGGACGACGTCGTCCAGTGGCAGTCGCTCTTCGAGCAGCAGTCGTCCGACCACCTTGTCGACGGCATTGTGCCGGCCGACATCCTCGGCCGATGTAATCAATGCGCCGCCGGACGAAAACAACGCGGCGCCGTGCAACCCACCCGTCCGATCGAACACCGCCTGCTCCGCCCTGAGCGCTTCCGGCAAGCCATGCACCACCGCCGGCGCAACCGTCATCGCCGACTGCAGCGGTGCGGCGCGGGTCCTCAGTGAGTCAATGGTCACGCGACCGCAGAGACCGCACGAGGAGTTGGCCATCACGTTGCGCCGCTCTGCCAGTGTCGCGTCGAGCCGCGCCACGGCATCACCGAGCAGGAACACGCTGACGATGTTGTGGACGTCGGGGTGGTGAGGATGGCGGCAGTGCTCTACCGCCCCGAGCTCAGATGCGTGCTCGATGACGCCCTCCGCTAGAAGGAAGCCGGCGGCGAGCTCACGATCCGCGCCTGGAGTGCGCATGATCACGGCGAACGAGCGATCGTGCAGCCGGATCTCGAGCGGCTCCTCGGCGGCGGCGACGTCCGACTCGGTCGAGCGGCCTTCCGCTGAAACGCGGACAACAGTCACCTTCCTCATCGGATCGAGCGCACCGCCCGGCGGATCGGGCGCGATGGGGTCAGACATGGTTGCGCAGCATCAGCTCGCGCGGATGCGGCTCCAGGTAAACCTGGCCCTCGAGATACGAGACGCGATGCTGACGGACGTGATGCCGGATCAGGGTCAACGGAACGATCAGCGGGACGAGACCGGTGCGGTAGTCGTCGATGCAGCCGGCCAGTTCCACCCTCGAGTTATCGTCCACGAGCTTCTTGAGATGGCCGGCCATGTGGTGCAGGACGTTCGTGTGCCGGGCACGGGTCGCCGGAACGGCCAGCGTCCTCATGAACAGCGCAGCGTAGTCGCGGCGCAACTCGGCGCGTGACAAGTTGCCCGCACGGGCCACGATCTGTCCCAGTTCGTTGTAAGCCGTCGTCGAATGCGAGAGCAGCGACATCTTGTGAGCGGTGTGGAAGCGAACCAGCGCCCCCGGCGTCCAGCGCGATGCGAACAGCCTTACGAGGCGGCGATACGCGAACACGCGCTCGATGAAGTTCTCGCGAAGGGTCGGATCCGTCAGGCGGCCTTCCTCCTCGACCGGGAGCAAGGGCAGATGCCGCAGCAGGGCGTCGGCGAAGATCCCGCGGCCGTCCCGGGCCGGCATGCCGCCGCCGTAGGTCTTGACGCGCTCCATGCCACAGCTCGGCGAGTCCTTCTTGAGGACGTAGCCGGACAGGTCCTCGCGTTCGAGCCCGGTGAGCCGCTTCGCCGCCCAGGCGTTCATGCCGTCGGTGTGGTCGATCCCCGTCCGCGTGGTCACCATCCGGACGCCGCCACCCTCGCGGATCAGGCGCAGCGTTTCCCTCGGGGTACCGAGGCCCATCTCGACTTCCGGGCAGACGGGAACGAACTCGACGTGCGGGCCCAGAACCTTGGTCAGGAACGTGTCGCGCTTGTGTCCGCCATCAAAACGCACCTCTTCACCGAGGAGGCACGCGGACACGCCGATGCGGACAGGACTTTCCGTCACAGTGAAACCCGGGTCACTCTTGCCGACGGCGCCAGTCGCTGATCAGAACGACGTCCGATGTCGTAGACGTGCGCACCAGCACGAGACCGCCATCAGGGGTCCAGTCGTACGAAGAAAATGTTCCAGACGGGAACTTCGTGAGCTGGGTCGGCTCGCCTCCGGTCAACGGGATCTGGAACAGGTTGGTGACGCCACGATCCGTGCTTCGGAACGTGATCGCGTCGCCGCGGGGGTGCCAGCGCAAATCGACCCCGCGCAGCCACGGGATATCGAGGATCGGCGCACCTCCCGCGACAGGCACGACCTTGAGGTGCGACGTGGCCCGATCGGCCGTCTGCCACTCGAGAAAGAGCGCGTGGCGGCCGTCCGGTGAAAGGCGCCCTTCGAAACCGCCGCGCTGAGTGAGACGCGTGGCCTCGCCGCCAGCGACCGGCCGGACCCAGATCTCGGTGCCAAACTCCGCCATATACAGCAGCGTCTGTCCGTCTGGCGATATGTCCGGCTCACTCTCGCCGGAACCGTCGGTCAACTGCCGGAGATTCGTGCCGTCGACGTCGATGGCAAAGATGTGCGGCGGCGTATCCCGGCCTTCCCCTGCGAAGACGATTCTGCGGCCGTCACCCGAAATGGCTGGTAAATCGTTGTGTCCCTCTCGAGTCAGAACCCTCGGTGCTGACTGCGGAGAGTCGAGCACCGCAAGATGGCTCGAGTTGCCACTTGCGAACTGATAGACGATCACGCCGGAGCGTGACGCGCGCACGTCGTCGAGACCTTCCCCGGTGACGGCCGGTATCGGTGTGCCGAGGGTTTGATCGTCGGGTCGTGTCAGAACGATCCAGGTTTTTGTGTCCGTCTTGAGCGCGGCGATCGTAGCCGCGTCGCGACTCACCGCCAGGCCGCGGTAGTCGCTCAGATCGTTGGTGACTCGTATTGCGGCCCCGTCCGGATAAGGCTGCAACCAGAGTTGCTCGCGCGCCGTTTCGGCATCCGCGCCGGCGATCAGCAGCCCTCGGCCGTCGGGCAGGAACTCCATGTCGGTAAGCGAAAACCGGCGCGTCGCGCCGACGCGCCGGGTCGAGCCCGACGCGACGTCGATCTCCATCACGGCGACGTCCCAGCCGGGGTTCAGGTCAACCGCGGCCGTGAGGACCTTCTTCCCATCCGGGGACCAGGTTGGCCGGGGCGCCTCGATCATCCGTCGAAACGCCGCGATCTTGCGGGCGCCGCTGCCGTCCGCGTTTGCAACGATCACGTGGTTCTGCTGTTCAGGGGGCACGCCGCGGCCAAACGCGATCTGTGTGCCGTCGGGTGAAAAGGCAACCGCCGAATCGACGTCGTAGAGAACCTTGCGCGCCTGCCCGCCCACGCTCGGCACCACGTGAAGCCACGAGTAGATGATGTTCCCGCTGCCCTCACCTGAACTCGTGTAGTAGAGATAGTTACCGTCGGGTGAGAACGTCAGTGCCTGCAATTGCGTCGACTGCTCCGGCACTATTCGCACGTCGCTGCCGGTCGCCACCTGCCGCATCCAGATCGAAAACCCGGTTTGCGCGCGTGAGACGTAGGCCACGTACTTGCCGTCGGGTGAGATCGCGGGTGAACGGAAAGCCTGGCCAGTCGACGTGAGCGGCTGGATCTTCATCGACTCGAACGACACCGCCGCGGCCGGAACGTCCCGAGATCCGGGCCAGCCGTAGACGCCGACGAGAACAGCGCCGGCAAGCGCCAGTCCGCCCACCACCATCGCGGCCTGCCAGCGACGGCTGCTGGTGCGGCCGACCGGTGTGACAGCGCCAGTACTCGATCCTGATGGCGTCGTCGCCTGGGTCGCGGATGATGACGACGCCATCGAGAGCTGGTCGAACTCCTCGACGATTTCAGCGAGCTCGATCGCGACGTCCTTCATGGACTGAAAGCGCCGCTCCGGTTCCTTGGCGAGGCAGCGGCGAATCGTCCGGCGCAGCTCCGCCGGTACCCCGGGGTTGATGTCCGCCACAGCCTCGGGCTTGTCATGCAGGATCTTGTGCATGACTTCAACGTCCGAGTCGGCGACGAATGGACGGCGGCGGGTGGCCGCCTCGTAAAGGATCGTCCCGATGGCGAAGATGTCGGAGCGATGATCGGCGGTCTTGCCCTGGACCTGCTCGGGCGACATGTAAGCAACCGTCCCGAGAATGACACCCTCGGCGGTGTCGTCGCGGAGCGGCATGGTCCGGGTGTGCGCATCGGAGGTGGGCTGCGGTAACGTTAGTTTCGCGAGCCCGAAGTCGAGCACTTTGGCGAACCCGTCGGCCGTCACCATAATGTTTTCAGGCTTCAGATCGCGATGCACGATCCCGGCGGCGTGCGCTTTGGCGAGGCCCTCGGCAGCCTGGGCGATGTGGGTCAGGAGCGTGCGCAGGCTGGCCGACTCGTCATGGATCCGCTGTTTGAGCGTGACGCCTTCGACCAGCTCCATCGCGATGTAGTGGATCGCGTGTGTGTCGGCCGCCTCACCGGCACCGCTGGTTGTGATCCGCGCTTCCCCGATCTCGTAAATGGTGATGATGTGGGGGTGGTTCAGCGAGGACGCGGAGCGCGCTTCCTGCACGAACCGCCGGGTGCGCTCCTCATTGCGAACGAGATGCGGCGGCAGCACCTTCAGCGCGACACTGCGGCCGAGCACCGTGTCATGGGCCTTATAGACCTCGCCCATGCCGCCCGCCCCGAGTGGGCCGATGATCTGGTAGTGCGCGACAACCGCACCCGGTTCGATGGTGCTCTGCATCCGTCCTTGATCAGGCAACACGGGTGATTGTAGCGCCTAGTTCCAGCGCAGGCCCTTCAGCTGGTCGAGGTTCACGTTGCCGCCGCTCAGGACGCAGACTACCTTCGCGCCGCGCGGCGCCTTGACGAGCCCGTGCAGCAATGCGCCCACCACTGAAGCGGCCGCGCCTTCGACCACCAGCTTCGCGTGGCCCATGATCCACAGCATCGCCTCGAAGATTTGTTGGTCCGGCAATGTAACGATCTCGTCGACGAACTGGCGGACCACCTCGAACGTGGTTTCTCCGACGCGCTTCACGCGCAGGCCGTCGATGATGCAATCGACCGTGTCGAGCGTGATCACGTGCCCCGCCGCCACACTGTCGTGCATGCCGGGCGCGCCGGAGGACTCGACGCCGATCACCCGCGCCGACGGCTTGAATGCTTTCACCGCCATCGAGACGCCGGAGATCAACCCGCCGCCACCGATCGGCGCGACCACCACGTCGACCTCGGGCCAGTCGCGCATGATCTCGAGCCCGACCGTCCCCTGTCCGGCGATCAGTTGCATGTCATCGAACGGATGGATGTAGGTCAGGCCGCGATCGCGAACCAGTTCCTTCGCTTTCTCGTTGGCTTCGTCCCAGATGGTCCCGTGGAGGACGACCTCGGCGCCGTACGCACGGGTGGCTGCGATCTTCGATGGCGTGGCGTTCTCGGCCATGCAGACGACCGCCTTGATGCCGTGGATCCTGGCGGCGAGCGCAACGCCCTGCGCGTGGTTGCCGGCCGACGAGCACACGACACCGCGCTTGCGCTGGTCCTCGGTCAGGTATGTGAACTTGTTGAGCGGACCACGGATCTTGTACGAACCAGTCCGCTGAAAGAGCTCCGCCTTGAGGCGGACGTCAAATCCCGTCGCCTCGCTCAGGATGCGCGAGGTCAA
>JACDDJ010000561.1 GCA_013817065.1 Acidobacteriota bacterium | reverse complement strand
GTCAGGTTCAACGGGAAGTTGAATGGGGAGATGGCGGCAACCGGTCCGACCGGGACGCGTTTGACGATTGCGAGCCGGCCGGCGCCGTGTGGCGCGAGGTCCATGGGGACGAACTCGCCGCCAAGTCGCCGCGCTTCCTCTGCTGCGACGTGGAAGGTCATCGCCGCGCGCTCGGTTTCAATCAGCGCGTCTTTGAGTGGTTTGCCCGCTTCACCGGCAAGAGTGCGGGCGATGTCCTGCTTGCGTTCGACAAGCTCTGCGGAGGCGCGCATGAGGATCGCGGCTCGCTCGTAGGCCGGCAGCGCTCGCATCACCGGGGCCGCGGCGACCGCCGCGTCCGCTGCCAGGTCGAACTCCGCGTCTCCGGCAATCCAGGTCTGACCGACATCTGACCCGTCGTATGGATTGCGAACTGCCAGGGATTCGGCGGATCGGGTCGGTCTCCCGGCAAGAACGAACGGATAGTCGATCGCCATCCACCCAGTATCGTCTTGTCGTCCCGCATCAAACAAGCCGACGCGGGCGGACCCGGTCCGGCTGGGGGAGCGTCTAAAGCGTGACGGGGATATTGACCCGGCTCGAGCGACCGGCGCCGCGGTATCTCACTGAAGGGGCATGGGTTGAGGCCCCTGACCCGGCCGCGTATAATCAAGGGAGCCTGGGAGGCATATTCATGATCAACGTGACACCGACCGCAGCCGAGAAGATCAGCGAGCTGCTGACAGAAGAAAACAAGATGACCGCCGGCCTTCGCGTATTCGTCCAGGGCGGCGGCTGCTCGGGCTTCCAGTACGGCCTGATGATCGACGAAGGTGAAGGTGATGCGACGACTGACTCGGTCATCGAGTCCAACGGCGTCAAGCTACTGATCGACCCGATCAGCGCCCGTTACCTGAGCGGCGCCGAAGTCGATTTCGTCGACAACGTCACTGGCGGTGGCTTCACCATCAAGAACCCGAACGCCAAGTCGACCTGCGGCTGCGGCTCCTCGTTCTCGGTTTAGTAATCGAACGATCGGCTCCTCGTCGCGGCGACACGACCGATCACATTGACTGATGCCTCGATCGTCAGGTACACCGATGGTTGTCGATGATTGTCGATAGCTGGATCGAGAGTCTGCGACCTGCCGGCAGCAAACGCTCCGGCAAGCGCGACCTCATCGTCAACGTGTTCCTGCGCCAGCAGGGACACTTGACGGCTGACGACCTCGTCGAACTGATCGGGCGCGAGGATCAGCGCATCAGCCGCGCCACCATCTACCGGACGCTCCAGTGGATGGTGGACGCCGGCATCGCCCGCAAGGTCGACTTTGGCGAGGGGCGGTTCCGGTTCGAGCACTCCTACCGGCACCCACGGCACTTTCATCTCATCTGCAAGACCTGCAACCGCTCTTTCGAGTTCCTCAGCTCCGACATCGAAACGCTGATCGAGGAGGTGGCTGCGGCGCGCGGCTTCGCGCAGCGCCAGAGCGTCCTGCAGATTCACGGCGAGTGCGATGCGTGCCGCACGGGGCGTCCACCGCTTGCTGATGGTGGCGTGACCGAGCTGTTGTTCGCGCGTGACGCCTTGCGGATCGCGATTGCAACCGAGCGCAGCGGACTCGACTTCTACTCGCGGGCTGCCAAGTTGACGAAGGACGCGCGCGGACGCCGTGTCTTCGAGAAACTGGCGGAAGAGGAGAAGGAGCATCTCGGCACGCTCGAAAAACGCTATCGCGAGCTGCTCGAGCAGGATCCCGAACTCGAATCGCGGCCGACATTTCTGTTCTTCAAGGGCGCCGCCAATGGACTGTTCGCGGCCGGCGCCGAGCAGCTTTCCAAGGGGGTCAACGACCGCGAAGCGCTGATGATCGGCATCAAGTGCGAGCGCGGATCGCATCGCTTTTTCAAGCGGTATGGCGAGAGGTTCGAAGACTCCGAAGGCAAGAAAATCTTCCTGGAGTTCGCTGACGAAGAACGCGTCCACCTCGAACTCTTGATCCGGGAGTACCGCTCCCTCCTCGAGCGACAGCAGCGCAGCGGAAAGATCGAACGACGCACGCCCCGCCGTCCTCGTGTGAACGCCTGAGTGCGCCAACGTCTTCAGTGATCGACCTCCACCTGCATACCACTGCGTCCGACGGCGCCCTCGGGCCGGCCGCTCTCGTGGCTCGCGCCGCTTCCGCCGGGATTACGACGCTCGCGGTGACGGACCATGACACCACCGGCGGCCTCGATGAAGCGCGCGCCGCGGCGTCTGCGCGCGGGATCCGGCTGGTGAACGGGATCGAGATCACGGCGGTCGAGGGTAACCGCGACGTCCACGTTCTCGGTTACTTCTTCGCCCAGCAGAATCCGGCACTGCGATCGTTTCTCGAGGCGCAGAGCCAAGACCGCATCCGGCGCGTGAAAGAGATGGCCGAACAGCTAGCCGTCCTCGGCGTCGCGATCGACGCGGATCCAATCGTCCGCGAAGGAATCGCGACCGGCCGCAGCGTGGGACGTCCACACGTCGCTGCGGCCTTGCTGGCTGCCGGTCACGTCCAGACCCGCGACGAAGCGTTCGATCGGTTTCTCGAGAATGGACGGCCTGCATTCATTCCCCGGCGCGGGGCGTCGCCGGACGAAGTGGTCAGCATCATCACTACCGCCGGCGGCGTTGCATCGCTGGCGCACCCCGGGCTTGCCGGGATGGATGCCATCCTTCCGCGCTTGACCGATGCCGGCCTGCATGCGCTCGAGGTGCGGCACACCGATCACGACGATGAGACCGAGGCGCGGTACCGCAGGCTGGCGGCGGAACTGGGTCTCGCGGTTTCCGCGGGCTCTGACTTCCACGACGACACCGGCCGGCGGCGGTGCGGCCTGGGACAGGTCACACTCACCGCGCAGGAGTTTGCGGCGCTGGAAGCAAGACGCGCATGACCGTGATCCACATCTCGAAGCTGCAGAAGAACTACGGGGCGCTTCGTCCGCTGCGGATCCTTCAGCTTTCGGTGGAGGAAGGGGAGCGGGTGGCGGTCGGCGGTCTGGACGGCCCCGCCGCCGAGGTGATGGTCAACCTGGTCACCGGAGCGACACTGCCGGATGAAGGGGCAGTGCACACCTTCGGATCCTCAACCGGCGCCATCACCGACGGCGATGCATGGCTGGCGTCACTCGACAGGTTCGGAATCGTGAGCCCACGGGCGGTGCTGCTCGAAGGATCCACGCTCCAGCAGAACCTCGCCCTTCCGTTCACGCTGGAACTCGATCCCATCCCCGCAGACGTCGCCGCTAAGGTGGCTGCGCTCGCATCTGAATGCGGCATTGCGGTCGAGCACCTGTCGCGGATGGGTGGAGAAGTGCCTGCCCACCTGCGAGCACGCATCCACCTGGCGCGGGCACTCGCCCTCAATCCGGAGCTGCTGCTGATTGAGCACCCGACCGCACAAGTCGACGAAGCCGACCGGCCGGCGCTGGCGCGTGACTTTGCCGACGCGCTGAACGGCCGCAAAACTGCGGCGCTGATCCTGACGCTCGATGTGGGGTTTGCCGAAGGAGTGGCGCACCGGTCGCTGACGCTGCAGCCTGCGACCGGTGCGCTCGTTGCGTGGAAAGTGAAACGCGGGTGGTTCCGGTAAGTGCTATTTCTTCACCAGCACGCCGCACGCGACGCGCGGGCCGCCGCTGACGCCCGACTTCGGCGCGCCGGTGGTGCCCTTGTCCTC
>JACDDJ010000560.1 GCA_013817065.1 Acidobacteriota bacterium | reverse complement strand
CAAAGGGCGGCGGCCTCTCCATCGACGGCGCGAGCGGGTCCGACAACCGGTTCTTCATCGACGGGGTTGACACCACGAACCTGAAGACAGGGGTCAACGCCAAGACCCTGCTCACGGAGTTTGTCGAGGAGGTCCAGGTCAAGTCCAGTGGCTATCCGGCCGAGTTTGGCGGCGCGACGGGCGGAGTCATCAATGTCATCACGCGCTCGGGCACCAACGTGTTCCACGGCGACGGAGGCTCCTGGTTCTCGGGCGACGATCTGCGCGCCGACCCGCGCCCGACCCTGCGGCTGGTGCTCACCGGCCAGAACGCCTCCGAGTTCGTGACATTCCCGAAGGATGAGAACACACGGTGGGAGCCCTTCTTCAACGTGGGCGGCCCGATTGTGCGCGACAAGGTCTGGTTCTTCGGGGGCTATACGCCCCAACTCGAGGAGACGACCCGCACGGTCGCGTTCCGGACCAACGGTCAGACCGGCGCGTTCGATCGCCGCGACGACAGCCACTTCGTCACCGGCAACATCACGGCACAACTCACCCAGGCGCTCCGCGTGCGCGGTTCGGGGAACATCGAGCGCTTCGAGCGCGAGGGCGTGCTGCCGGCGATTGACGGCACCAGCAGCCCTACGGCCAATTTCGCGATTGACCGCAAGCAGCCGAACGACAGCTTCAGCGGTTCAGTCGATTACGTTGTCAACAACCGGCTGTTTCTGAACGGCAAGGCGAACTACCTGCAGTACGACACCGAGGACTTCGGGATTCCGACCGACCGGCGGTTCATATTCGTCGAGTCCAACTCCGGGATTCCCGGCGTGCCTGCCGATCTTGTTCGATCCCGGAATTTCACGAACATCACGGGCAACCGCGCCGTGGTCGAGGACCGATTCCGCCGCGTGGGGTTCACCAGCGACGCGACACTGTTCGCCGACCTGGCCGGCCAGCATACGCTCAAGGGAGGTATTCAGTACTACCGGGTCACGAACGACGTCTTCGACGCCGAGCAGGCGCCGAACATTTCGCTTCGCTGGAATCAGGCCCATACCGCTCTGGACGGCCGGGTGGTGAGCGGCGCCCTCGGCACCTACTCCTGGCGGACGTTCGGCACCCAGGGGCTCGTCAACGTCAACAACACCGCCCTGTTCCTGCAGGACGACTGGAGTGTCAATAATCGACTGACGCTCAACCTCGGGGTCCGCACCGAGTACGAGGAGATCCCGTCCTTCACCGAAGGGCTGAACGGCATCGAATTCGACTTCGCCGACAAGATCGCGCCACGCGTCGGCTTCGCGTACGACGTGCGGGGCGACGGCAGGTGGAAGGCCTATGGCTCCTGGGGCATCTTCTACGACCAGATGAAGCTCGAGCTGCCGCGCGGTGCCTTCGGCGGCGACAAGTGGATCGAAAGCTTTTACACCCTCGACACTCCGGACTGGACGCAGATCGGCGCCAACGGGAACTTCCCCGGCACGCTCATCGAGCAGGTCAACTTCCGTATTCCGTCGAACGACCCGTCGTGCCCGGAGTGCGGCGGTATCGACCCCGACTTGAAGCCCATGAAGTCGCAGGAAGCCGTGTTCGGGCTCGATCACGAGCTGAACGCATCGACCTCCGTGGGCATCCGGTACGTGCACAAACAGCTCGACCGCACGATCGAGGACGTCGGGATCATCGTGCCGGGCCTGGGCGAGGTGTTCTTCACCGCGAATCCCGGCGAGGGGATCGCGGAGCACATCATCGGGCCGGAGTTCCCTGCGCTGCCGGAGGCGCAGAGAGATTACGACGCGCTCGAGGTGCGTTTCACCCGGCGGTTCCGCAACCACTGGGCGCTCAACAGCAGCTACACGCTGAGCCGTCTGTATGGAAACTACTCGGGTCTGGCCAGCTCCGACGAAAACGGCCGAACCAGCCCGAACGTGAACCGGTTCTTCGACGGCATCAACATGTCCTTCGACCAGAACGCGCAGCCAGTCGTCGGGCGCCTGGCCACGGACCGCCCGCACCAGTTCAAGTTGAACGGGTTCTACCAGACACCGTGGGGCACGACAATCGGCGGCGTGTATTACGCGGCAAGCGGAACTCCGATTTCGCGACAAGTAAACGTGGTGAGCTCGCTCCCCGTGTTCTATCTAGGGCGTGAGAGCGACGGACGCCTGCCGGTGTTCTCACAGACGGATCTCAATCTGACGCAGTCAGTCCGTCTGCCGGGCGCTGGACGCACACGCGTGGAGGTCATGCTGAACATCCTGAATCTCTTCGATCAGGACACTGCCACCAACCGGTGGGCGTCTGAGACCCGGCAGAACATCCCGATCTCAGATGAAGACTTCTTCAACGGGTTCGACGTCCAGCAACTGATTCAGCAGTTCAACATCACGCGCGATCCGCGGTTCCTCAAGGACAGCGCGTTCCAGGCGCCGCGCGCGATCCGCGTCGGCGCGAAGTTCAGCTTCTAGCCTCAAGCGCCACGACGGCTGCCCACAACGCCCGCGGGTGTTCCCCGCGGGCGTTGTGGCATGCTCCTCCTCATCGTGCACACGCTCCCAGACAAAGACATCGTTCTGCTCGGCATCGGACACACCAACGCTCACGTGCTGCGGATGTGGCGGATGCGCCTGCTCAGCGGTGCGCGGCTCACCTGCGTCTCGAACGAGGCCGTGGCCACGTACTCGGGGATGCTCCCCGGTGTCCTTGCCGGTCAGTACCCGCCAGAGCGCATGGAGGTCGACCTCGTGCGCCTGAGCGCAGCGGCAGGCGCGCGGCTCGTGGTCGGCGACGTCACCGGCCTGGCCCCGGACAGGCAGGAGTTGCTGTTCGCAGATCGTCCGCCTATGCGGTTCGACGTGCTGTCGATCGGCATCGGTTCGGTCCCGACCTTCGGCGACGTGCGGATCGCGGACGGCGCGCGACTGGTGCCGATCAAGCCGATGCAGACATTCCTGGCGCGGCTGAACCGCCGGCTCGGTGACGCGGCCGGCGCGCGGGGCGGTGCGCCGATTCGCATCGCCATCGTCGGTGGCGGCGCCGGCGGCGTGGAGATGGCGCTCTGCCTGCCGGCCCACCTGAGCGAATGCCTTGGCGAAGATGTCCGGTTCGCCATCCCGATCGTGACGGCCGACGAGCAGCTGGCGCCCCGCAGTCTCGAGCGCACAACGCGCCGCGTCGAACGC
Source organism: Acidobacteriota bacterium (assembly GCA_013817065.1). Classification (GTDB taxonomy): domain Bacteria; phylum Acidobacteriota; class Vicinamibacteria; order Vicinamibacterales; family 2-12-FULL-66-21; genus JACDCA01. The sequence continues at coordinate 522 of JACDDJ010000560.1, read as the reverse complement.
GTGCTGACGAGCCGCGGTGTGCGTCTCCTGACCGGCCGCCGGGTCGTGGAGGTGGACGCCGGAACGATGACCTTCGACGATCGGGCCGTCGAGGAAGCGGATCTGATCCTCTGGGCAACCGGCGCCGCGGCGCCGCCGCTGCTTGGGTCAGCTCGGGCTGCCCACCGACAGTCGGGGCTTTCTGCTCACGCACGACACGCTGCAGACCACCGGCGGCGGGCCGATCTTCGCCGTGGGAGATTCGGGCGCCATCGCGGGCGCATCGATTCCAAAAGCTGGCGTCTATGCGGTCAGGCAGGGACCCGTGCTGTGGGACAACCTGCACCGTGCGCTCTCCGGCGCGCCGCTCCGCTCCGCCGCTACGCACCCCAGCACGGATTCCTGAAACTGCTCACCACCGGCGACGGCCGGGCCATCGGTGAATGGCGCGGGGTATCGTTCGAAGGCGCCTGGTGCTGGCGGCTCAAGAACTTCATCGACAGCCGCTTCATCGACAAATACCAGGACTACACCCCTATGGTG
>JACDDJ010000559.1 GCA_013817065.1 Acidobacteriota bacterium | reverse complement strand
GGCGAGGACGACCGCGAGGACGGTGCCGAGCGTCGACAGGACGAGACTCTCGACCATCAGCTGCCTGATTAGATGCCACCGGCTCGCTCCGAGGGCGGCGCGGATGCCGACTTCCCGCTCGCGCGAGCTGGCCTTCGCCAGCAGGAGGTTGGCGACGTTCGCGCACGCGATCAGCAGCACGATGCCGACTCCGCCGAGCAGCATCAGCATCCAACTGCCTCGTGCGCGCACCGACGATGTGGTCGCGCAGTGGACGGACGCCGATCAACGTGTCCTTGTTCCAGGCGGGATGCTCGGCCGTCAGCGCCGTGGCAATCTGGTTCATGTTCGCCTGCGCCTGGGCAATCGACACGCCGGGCTTCAGCCGGGCGATCGTCGAGAGATAGATGCTGATCCGCTGCGGATTGCGAACGCGCTCGTCAGCCGGAACGACATAGGGGACCCACAGCTCGGTCTGGCGAGCAGCGCCGACCGGATACTTGAAGTCCGCCGGCATGACGCCGATGATCTCGTAGGGCCCGCCTTCGAGGTGGATCATCTTGCCGACGATGTTGGGATCCGCGCCAAAGCGCCGCGTCCACAGGTCGTTGCCGAGGACGGCGAGCAGGTGCTGGCCTTCGGTTTCGTTCTCGACGCGGAAGCGGCGCCCGAGCCGCGGTTCGACGCGCAGCACGTCGAAGAACCCGGCCGTGACTCGCTGGCCGCGGATATCCTCCGCCTCGGCGCCGGGCTCACGCAGGACGAACGAGATACCCGCGATCGCGGCGATCGATTCGAACACCTGCTGCCGCGCCGCCCAGTCCACGTAGTTCTGGGGCGCCGCGCTCGAGACCGCTTCCGGATCGCTATCCGAACGCAGCGGCTCCTTAGGTGACGGCACCCGCCGCTGGCCGACGGCTACCAAGCGGTCGTGTTCATCGAAGGGCAGCCCTCTCAGCACCACCGCATCCACGACCGAAAAGATCGCGGTGCTTGCCCCGATGCCAAGCGCCAGCACCAGCAGCGCCACAACAGTGAAAGTTTTTGAAGAGCTCAGCGAGCGGAAAGCCGCCCGGATGTCATCGCGCATGATGCACTGTAGGACGATCCCGTGCCTGTTTGGTTGGGATTTCTGCTCGTCGTTCCGACTCTTGTTAGTTGGCGAGCCGGTATCCGGCCTTGCGGACGGTGAGGATGTGTTTCGGGGCCGACGGGTCGTGCTCGAGTTTTCGCCGCAGTTCGCCCACGTGGGTATCGACCGTGCGGGTCAGAACGGCCGCCGAGTGGCCCCACACTTCCGCGAGTAACTCGAGGCGCGAGGCGACCGCGCCGTTCCGCCGCAGCAGCGCGACCAGCAGGTCGAACTCCATAGGCGTGAGCGCAACGACCTGTCCGTCCCGGCGGACGATGCGCGTTGAGAGGTCCAGATCGACATCCCCGAAGCCGCGGATGGTGACGGGTGGTTGGACGAGCGTCGGCCGGCCGCGACGCAGCAGCGCCTCGACCCGGGCCAGGAGCTCCAGTACGCCAAACGGCTTCGTGACGTAGTCGTCCGCACCTAGCCGAAAGCCGAGCACCTTATCGGCCTCCTCTCCCTTCGCCGTCAGGATCAGAACCGGCATCGTCAGGCCATCCTCGCGCATCTGCCGGAGCACGCGATAGCCGTCCATCCCCGGAAGCATCAGATCGAGGACGACCAGGTCGGGCCCAACGGCACGGGCCGCCGCGACGCCGGCCGGACCATCCGCCGCGACCTCCACGACGTGACCCTCGATCTCGAGGTTATTGCGCAGCCCGAAGGCGAGGTCCTGATTGTCCTCGACGATCAGGACGCGGGTCATGCGACGGCAGCGGACACGGCAGCGCTCGTCCACGCTCCCGGGATCTCGATGATGAAGCGTGCGCCGCCGGATGGGGCGGGCTCGACCCAGGCGCGTCCGCCATGAAGCGCGGTGAGCTGGTGCACGATGGCGAGGCCGATCCCGGTGCCGCCGGTTGCGGTCGCGGTCCGTGCCAAACGATTGAATGGCTCCCAGATGCGATCGGCCTCCGCCGGCGCGACGCCCGGGCCCTCGTCATCCACGTAGATCCGCGCGCCGTCGTCCGACACGCAGAGACCGACCGTGACCTGCTGTCCCGCCGGACCATACTTGACCGCGTTGTCGAGCAGGTTCAGCAGGATCTGCCGCAACGCGGCTGCGTCGACGTTGGCCGACACTGTCTCGTCGATTGCCGTCGCCAGCCGCACCCGGCGCGCGCTGGCGAGGGGGACGAAACTTTCGACGACGTCCCTGAGAATCGGTGCGAGCTGCGCGGCCTCGCGAGCGACGGTGGGCTGGCTCCGCTCGCCGCGAGAAAAGAGCAATACGTTCTCGACAAGTTGGATCAGGCGCTGCGTCTCGCGCGCAATGATCTCGAGCGACCGCTGTCCCTCAGCCGGCGAACGCACCCGGCCGAGCAGGAGCGTCTCGGAGAACATTCTGATCTGCGCGAGCGGCGTCCGCAGTTCGTGCGACACACCCGAGACGAAGTCCGATCGCATCCGCGAGAGTTCGGCCTCGCGTCGGAGCTGCACGAGCGCCACCACGACCAGGCCAACCGTGAGCGCGAGTAATCCGATCACCAGCGGCAGCCGTTCGCGGGGCAGGCCGCCGATGACGAGCCCTCCCGCGGCTTCAGGTCTCAATGCCACCGCCAGATTGAGCCGGTCGTAGTCCGGCGCGAGCTGCTGATTTCCTTCGTAGGTGGACCAGTCTACGGCGGAGGCATACACGGGTTCGCCACTCGCCGTCGATACACGCACCGAGAGCGCCGAGTTGATCTTTGCGCCCGCAGGAACGAGCGAGGGGGGCAGCAGTGACGTGTGCGCGACGATGTGTTCGAAGATCCGGGCAACAAACGGAGGGTCGGCGATGAACCCGACCAGACCCGTGGGATCCCGCGAGCCGGCATAGGCTGGACGCCACACGATCACGGAGGGCACACCATTAACGCGGATCAGCCGCAGTGTCGGACAGGTGAACGCCTCGGGCTTTCGTCGAGCATCGTCCACGACCTTTGCGAGCAGTGTGCGCACCGCGTCGTCCACCGGTGCGCCGGCAAATGTGAAGCGAGAATCTGATAACGATCCCGTGAACGCCGTCAGGACGGTATGCGGCGCCGCGCATCCGTTGCCGCAGGGTTTGTCGGCGCCCAGTGCGGCCTCGATGCGTCCGCCGCGAACCGCAGCCTGCACCTCGCCGAGGTCGTCGTTCATTGCCGCGAGCAGCCGCTGCTTGCCGACCCGAGCGAACTCCCACGCGGCGACCCTGGAATAGTCGCGCAGGACGTTCTCGGCGGTGGCGCGATGCGACCGCGCTGCCTGCTGGGCCTCCCACGCGAGGCTCGCCGTCAGGACGAGCGTAGCGATGAGGATGGCGACGATCACGGTCGAGCGGGATCGACGTTGTGCCGGCATGGTCTGCACATTGTACGGCCCGGCGAGTAGCCGTCCGTCAGGATCGCGTTCGCGTCATGTCAGAAAGCTGTGAACTCGCGAAAACCTGACACAGCCCTGACGTCCGCTCGACCCACGCGACCGTCCAAGCTTCTAGAGTGACGATCATGGTGCGTCGTGACGAAGCGGGCAGAGTAGCGTCCGTTTCACGCTGTTCGTCTCCAGCGGGTGCAAGTCCCGTCTCGGTAAGCGCCGGAGCGCCGAGTAGCAGACCCCAGGCATCGGGAG
>JACDDJ010000558.1 GCA_013817065.1 Acidobacteriota bacterium | reverse complement strand
CGTCAAAGCTGCCCGACACCAGTCGCATCGACGCGATCGAGGAGCCGGTCATCACCGCGATGATGCTGACGCCGTCGGAACACGTCGGCGCCATCCTGAAGTTGTGCCAGGAGAAGCGCGGTGTCCAGAAGTCGATCGAGTACCTGAAGTCGGACCGCGTCCTCGTCACCTACGAGATGCCGTTCAACGAGGTGGTCATGGACTTCTACGATCGGTTGAAGACGATTTCACGCGGCTACGCCTCGCTCGACTACCATGTGACCGGCTACCAGGAATCGCCCCTGGTGAAGCTCGACATCCTTGTCAACGAGGAGCCGGTGGACGCCCTGTCGATCATCGTCCACAAGGACTCGGCCTATAACCGCGGGCGGGCGCTGGCGTCGAAGATGCGGGAGCTGATTCCGCGCCAGATGTTCGAAATAGCAATCCAGGCAGCGGTCGGAAGCCGTATCATCGCGCGTGAGTCGGTCAAGGCCCTGCGGAAGAACGTCATCGCGAAGTGTTACGGCGGTGACATCAGCCGCAAGCGCAAGCTGCTCGAGAAGCAGAAGGAAGGCAAGAAACGGATGAAGCGCGTCGGACGCGTCGAGATCCCGCAGGAAGCGTTCCTGGCGGTCTTGAAGGTCGGAACCGAGTCGTAGGCCCAAGAACAACAATGGCCACCTTCAAGAAATCCACCGCTCGCGAATACTTCGAGTCGATCGTCATCGCGGTGATCCTCGCGTTGTTCGTGCGGACGTGGGTGGTGCAGGCGTTCAAGATCCCGACTGGTTCCATGGAGAACAACCTGCTGATCGGGGATCACCTGCTGGTGAATAAGTTCGTGTTCGGCCCTGAGCCTTCGGCCCTGGCGCGCACCCTGCTGCCGGTCCGAGACATTCGACGCCAGGACATCGTCGTCTTCAAGTATCCCGACCAGCCCGAGCGCGATTTCATCAAGCGCGTGATCGGTCTTCCCGGTGAGACGATCGAGCTTCGAAACAAGAAAGTCTTCGTGAACGGCAACCCCCTGGACGAGGCGTACGTCCACTTTCTCGATACCGCGCACGGCGCATCGGAAATCACCTCCTTCGACGTGCGCGAGCGATATGGTCCCGTGACCGTGCCACCCAACCAGTACTTCGTCATGGGCGACAATCGGGACAACTCACAGGACAGCCGCTACTGGGGATTCCTCCCGCGCCACTACATCAAGGGCAAAGCTCTGATGATCTACTGGTCGTACGAAGCGGGGCGCGACGAATACACCGACGACGGGGTGGGCGCGAGCATCAAGCGAAGCTTCTCGATCGTGACGCATTTTTTCACGAGAACACGCTGGGAGCGTCTGTTCCACCAGATTCACTGACGCGAGGAGCTAACCGATGGTCGGGCACTGACGATGAAACTGCTCATCAAACTCGCCGTCCTCCTGCTGATCGCCCACGCCCTGTTCCGATTCGTGCCGCCCTACTGGGATCACACCCAGTTCGTGCGCGAGCTGGAGGAAACCTCGATCGGGTGGCGCGAGTACAGCGACGCCGAGGTGCGGGAGCTGGTGTTGGCGATGGCGCAGGGGCACAGTCTGCCGCTCGAGCGCGAGCAGATCGGCGTCAGGCGAGAGCGTGACCACCTGTTCGTGGACGTGGTCTACAGCCGGCCGATGGAGTTGCTACCGGGTTCGAAGTACGCGTGGGACTTCGACTCGAAGGTCGATACCTGGATGCTGACGCCGCAGGTCCGTAGCCGCTAGCGAGCAGCCAGGAGCCGCGCCGCCTCCTCACGCACGCGCGCGACGTATTCGGCATCCTTCAAACTACCGAGATTGATCTCCACGTTCGCCGCGGCGCCCTGCAGCGCTGCCTCGAGCAGGCCGACGCCGACCTGGGCATCGGTTGTGGCGTTCTCGTTCCCGAGCTCGATGGCTGCCGGTGCAAGCGAGAGAGCCTCGGCGCAGTGCCGCATTACGGTGAGTGGCGTTTCAGTTGCGGACGTCAGCGCGCGCTGGATGGCGGCGCTCCTCGCCGCCTTCTCATCGTCGCTGCTCTTGGGTAAGCGGAACGCCTCGACCACCCCTGAATACGCGTCGCTGTCTTCGTCGATCAGGCTCTCGAGACGCGACGCCACCGCCGCGGCCCGGATCCCGGCGTCCTTCAACTTTTCGACGTCCGCCGGCTGAGACGCGCGAGGCTTCGGGAGACCTGCCACCATCGCGAGCAGTGACGCACCTGCGGCGCCGGCCAGCGCGGCAGCCGAACCTCCGCCAGGTGTCGGTTCAGAAGAGCGGAACGCAGCCAGGAGCCGGGAGACGGAGGCCTCACTCAGTTTCATTGGTGTTCGTCCAGTTTTTCGGTCAGCCGGTTACCCGGCCATTCCATTTCTTCAATGGCCGACAGGACGGCCGCGTTTCACGACGTGCGCGATCGACGGCGCACCCATGCGAATGAGGTTGATCGCCTCGCCGCGGACGATCACTGCGTCGGCTAGCTTGTCCATTTCCAGACTCCCGACCCTGTCGCCGAGATCCAGTGACCATGCCCCGTTTGAGGTTGCGGCCACCAGCGCTTCCTCGAACGTCATGTTCATGCCGAAGCAGGCCAGCGCGATCGCGAATGGCATGGACGGCGAGAACCCCCCGCCTGGATTGATATCGGTCGCAAGCGCGACCGGCACACCGGCGTCGATCAGCTTCCGCGCCGGCGCGAAACGTCCCAGCTTCAAGTAGAAGGCTGCATTCGGCAGCAAGGTCGCCACGACCCCGGCAGACGCCAGGGCGGTGATTCCGTCATCCGGCACGAAGATCAGGTGATCGGCCGACCGTGCGCCGACCTGCGCTGCCACCTGTGAGCCGCCACTCGCACCAAGTTCGTCCGCGTGGATCCTCGCCTTCAAGCCATGTCGCATTCCAGCCTGGAGGATGCGACGGCTGTCGTCCGGGGAGAAGACGCCGGCTTCGCAGAAGACGTCGCACCAGGTCGCCACCTTCTCGGCCGCTACTGCAGGAATCATTTCCTGTACGACGAGCTCGACGTACTCGCTCCGCCGGTCTCGAAACTCCGTCGGGACTTCGTGTGCCCCCATGAACGTCGCGACCACGTCCAGTGGATGCTGGTGCTGGAGAGTCGCAATGGCCCGCAGCATCCGGAGCTCGCTTGCGACGTCCAGACCGTAGCCGCTCTTGATCTCGCAGGTGGTGGTGCCGCTGGCAAGCATCTCGTCAAGCCGTGGACGGCTTTGCGCCACGAGTTGCTCTTCCGTCGCCTCTCGGGTGGCCCGGACAGTCGAGATGATGCCGCCGCCGCCAGCGGCAATCTCCGCATACGTCGCGCCAGCAAGGCGGCGCCGCAGCTCTGACCGTCGATCACCGGCAAACACCGCGTGCGTGTGCGCATCGACGAAGCCAGGGACGACGGCGTGATCCTCGGCGTCGATGACGACCGCGTCGGGCATGAGAGTCACCTGCGCGGCGGCGTCGGCGGCCGGACCCACAAAGACGATCGTTCCGTCCAGTGCCGCGAGCGAAGCATCCGGAATCGCCGAGACCTGTGACTGCCGCGGACCAGCCAGCGGGCCGCGTCCTGCACAGGTCAGGATCTCGCGTGCGTTGCGTATCAGGAAATCAGCTCGGACCATTCAGACTCAGACGCTCGGAGGCGGCGAACGCTATCCGTTCGGCAGCTTCTTCAGGATATCGGAAAGGCGGGTAGTGAACTCGGCTTCAATCG
>JACDDJ010000062.1:9398-12297 GCA_013817065.1 Acidobacteriota bacterium | reverse complement strand
ACCTTCGAGAGCGTCGCGGCACTGGAGACCGCCATTCACGACTATCTGGCCCACTACAACGAGCATTGCACGCCGTTCGTCTGGACCGCGACCGCCGACGTCATCTTGGACAAGGTCAGCCGATTCTGCGAACGAACTTCAGGGACACGACACTAGGTCATCGAGGGCGCCAAGATGTCGAAGTTCAGTACCGGGACATGCTTGTGGCCGCGATTCACCGGGCAGGCACATACCCGGATCCTTGGAGAAATTCCATCATGCCCGCTGGTGGCCGCGACGTGCAGTTGCTAGGGTGGGGCTCGCGGCTGAACAGCAGCCCTGCCGTCGCAGGACGCGCAGCGAGCGCCTACGCGCGAAGCCACGCGACATTGGCAGTTTCTGCTGTCGCGAAAGACGCCCAAGTCTCCATGAGCGAGCGGCTGAGTTCGAACACATCACTCCGAAAATATGCCGCCTCAGCCTTGTCCTTAATCTTAATGACGTGGGCTAGGAGTCTGCGCGGCACAAACGTTCGAGCGGGGTCTTACGTATTGAGAGATATGCCGACGACGTTTCGACCCTGCGCGCCCGATCAGTCGTGGCTGTTCCCGCCTTCGCCTCGCGACTGGCTGCCTGAAGGGCACCTGGCGTTCTTTATCGCCGACACGGTGGCCGCGCTGGATCTCCAGGCATTCTACGCGCCCTACGAGGGGGACGGACGGCGCAATCAACCGTTCGATCCCGAGATGATGGTGACCGTGCTCCTGCCCCATTGCTGGTTGGTGTTCGTCCCGGGGCGACGGAAGAAAGACGTCGTGGCTGTATACGAGCCGCAGCAGGCGGGAGTTAACGCGGCTTAGGAGAAAAGATGGCGACGGGGGCAGAAATCTTCACGTCAGGTCGTTTCACGCGGACCAACCCAATTGGCAATATCGCTGCTACTGGAAGCTGGATTCTGGGAATTGGGAGTTGGAACTTGGAAGTTGGGAGTTGCGGCGAAGCCGCGTTGGGAGTTGGAACTTGGAAGTTGGGAGTTGCGGCGAAAGCCGCGATGTCGTCAAGGCAAACCGCGTGGACGCCGCCATCGATGGACCGGTCGACGCTTTACGTCCGCGATCGCAAGCACGTCGCGGCCTTCGATCTGCAGTAAGGCGCTCAACGCCGGGGCGGATCGGACGTCACGTACTCGTCGGGCCGGACGACGCGGAGATCGAGCCGTGCATCACCGGTGATGAGTCGGGCGTCGCGCGCGTTCAACAGCCAGTTCCAGAACCAGCTGAAAAGCACCTGGAGGCGGTTGCGGAAACCGATCAGAAACGCGATGTGGATAACGCCCCAGACGAGCCACGCGATGAATCCGGTGAACTTCAGCCGTCCGATCTGTGCCACCGCCTTGGATTGGCCGATCACCGCCATCGTTCCCTTGTCGTTGTAGCTGAACGCACGGCGTCGATCTGGTGTTGACCGTCCGGCTGCCTCGCGCGCAATCGTCTCACCGGCATAGTGGCCCATCTGCATTCCCCCCTGAGCAACGCCAGGCACCGGCTTCCCCGTGTCGGCCGACGTCGCGGCGGCCATGTCGCCGGTCACGAATACTTCGGGATGGCCGGGGATGGTGAGGTCGGGTCCGACAATCACGCGGCCGGCGCGGTCGAGCGGCACACCAAGAGAGGCACCGAGCGGACTGGCCTTCACGCCTGCGGCCCAGAACACGTTGCGCACCGGCACGAACTCCTCGCCGGTGTAAATCCCGTCCGGCGTGATCCGAGTGACCGCCGAATTCAACCGAACTTCCACGCCCATGCGCTCGAGGTCGCGCTGCGCCCGCGCACTCAACTCGGGCGGGAACGGCGGCAGGATTCGCGGCCCCGCCTCGAAGAGGACGACCCGCGTCGTGCGCGTGTCGATGTGCTTGTAGTCGCGCGGAATGGTCTGTCCGGCAATCTCCTTGATGGCGCCGGCCAGCTCCACACCCGTCGGACCGCCGCCGACGATGCCGAATGTGAGGACGGCGCGACGCGCCTCGGCGCTCCCTTCGTACTCGGCCGATTCGAACGCGAGCAGGATGCGCCGCCGCACTTCCGTCGCGTCTTCAAGGGTCTTCAGTCCCGGCGCGAGCCCGGCCCACTCGTCGTGTCCGAAGTAGGCGTGCGTCGCGCCAGCCGCGAGCACGAGATAGTCGTAGCCGACCGAGCCTGCCTCGAAGAGCACGCGGCGATTGGCCACGTCGACACCAGTCACCGGAGCGAGCGCTACCTCGCAGTTGTCCTGGTCGCGCACGACCGAGCGAATCGGTGCACTGATGTCGGCTGGGCTGAGCGCCGCGGTGGCCACCTGGTAGAGCAGCGGTTGAAAGACGTGATGGTTGCGGCGATCGAGGACGGTGACAGCGACCGGTGCTTTGGCCAGCGCCTTCGCGGCCGCGAGACCGGCGAATCCGCCACCGACGATCAGGACCCGTGGGCGCGTCTGTGCCTGCCTGGACATGCTTCAGAGCTCGGCCGGTTCAGCTCCGGCACTTGATTCAAACGTCACTTTCCGAGAGTATCGCAACAGCAGATCGCCAACGGTCACCCGAAGTGAGACAAAAATGCCCATCCCGACGGAACCCATCGGTAGTCTTCCGCGTCCTCCGGCACTCCTCGAGGCGCTTTCGACCGGCAATCATGAGGACCCTGCGCTCGATCCACTCTACGAGGAGGCGATCCGCGATACGATCGCGCGCTTCGAGGCGACGGGCTCGCCGGTGATCACCGATGGCGAGCAGCGCAAGTACCACAACTTCTGGACCTACTCGGTGCACGGACTCCCGAATACGGCGCCCGACGGCTTCCGCATCCCGTTTGCCGCCGGACACGTACGGCGGATGCCGCGGCTGACTGCCGGGCCTTTCCGTTACCGTCGCTATGCTGACAGCTAC
>JACDDJ010000062.1:0-9388 GCA_013817065.1 Acidobacteriota bacterium | reverse complement strand
GCGACGCGGCCGCTGAAGCAGGCAGTTATCTCGCCATCAGCGCTGAGCCTGATGTATCCGGCCGAGGGCATCCCCGGCTATACCCGCGGCCAGTTCATCGACGACCTGCTCCTCGAGCATGAGACCGAGATCCGCCGCTGTTTCGAGAGCGGCGCCGCCAAGGTCCAGATCGATTTCACCGAGGGCCGCCTGGCGATGAAACTGGATCCGACCGGGAACCTGCTTCAGAGTTTCATCGACCTGAACAACCTCGCGCTGTCGCGGTTTTCTCCGGCTGAGCGCCAGTGCATCGGCGTTCATACGTGCCCCGGCGGCGATCGCGATTCCACCCACAGCGCCGATGTCGACTACGCGGAGTTACTCCCGGGGCTGTTCAGGCTCCGGGTCGGGAACTTCTATATCGCGCTCGCCGGTGAACAGGATCGCCAGCGCGTCCTCAAGATCATCCGTCGGTATATCCGGCCGGAGGATCGGGTGTTTGTTGGCGTCGTAGCGCCGATAGATCCTCACATCGAAACCGCCGAGGAAGTGCAGGAGCGCGTGCTCGAGGCCGCCCGCTTCATTCCTGTGGCTCAGCTCGGCACGACCGATGACTGCGGGTTCTCGCCCTTCAGCGATGACACCTCCACCAGCCGGGATACCGCTTTCGCCAAAATCCAGGCCCGGGTGGAAGGCACACAACTTGCCAGCCGTTCGCTCGGGATCGACTAGGTGGCCGCACTCGAACACGAAAGCGAAGATGAACTGCTGCGGTCCGTCGCGCTGCAGAACGTCACCAGCATCCATCTCGCCCGGCAGCGCGCCGAAGAGGAGCTCTTTCGTACAAAAGAGGCCTTGCGTGAAAGCCGGGAACGCCTCCGCGCCGCGCTGAGCGCGGCCGGAACGGGTACCTTCCGCTGGGACATCCCAACCAACATCGTCGAGTGGGACGGGAACATCGACCGGATGTTTGGTCTCGATCCGACGAAGAGGGAGCAGAGCCTCGAGGTGTTCGCCCGGGCAATTCACCCCGACGATCGTCCGGCCTTCGAGGAGAACCTCCGCCGCTGCGTGCACGACGGAAGTGACTTCGATATGGAGTTCCGTGTCGTCCGGCCTGACGGCACCGTGTGCTGGGTGCACGACAGGGCGAAGGGCTTTCGCGATGCAGAGGGCCGGGTCCTCTACATGACTGGAGCCTGCGCCGATGTCACGAGCCGCAAAGTGGCCGCGGAGGCGCAGCGCGCCACCGACGACCGTCTGCGCGCGATGTTCAACCAGGCCGCAGTCGGCATGGCGATCGTGGCGCTCGACGGGACGTTTCTGGATACCAACCGCAAGTTCGCCGACATCCTCGGCTACAGCGGCGCGGAGTTGCGCAGTCGGACCTTCCGCGAACTCACGCATCCCGAACATCTCCGCCCCACTCAGGTAGCGACCGAGGATCTGCTGAGCGGGAAGACGAAGGACTTCTCTCTCGAGAAGCAATACATCCGCAAGGACGGCGCCGTCGTCTGGAGCCGAACGACGGTGACACTGCTGCGCGACGGTGAAGGCCGGCCGCAGCGCTTTCTGAGCGTCATCGAAGACATCACCTCGCGCAAGCGCGCCGAGCTGGCGTTGCTCGATGAATCCCGCACCCTCGAACTGCTCAACGAGAGCGGCAAACTGGTGGCCGCGAAGCTCGATCTGCAGTCGCTCGTCCAGGCCGTCACCGACGCGGCAACACAGTTGAGCGGTGCGCAATTCGGATCGTTCTTCTACACCACGTCGGACGAGAATGGCGATGCACTCGTCCTCTACACGCTCTCGGGTGCGCCGAGGGAGGCGTTCGAGAAGTTTGGACAGCCGCGCGCGACGGCGCTGTTCGGTCCAACCTTCCGCGGGGAAGCGCCGATACGTGTCGGCGACGTGCGTAAGGATCCGCGCTACGGCACGATGCCGCCGCACCGAGGGATGCCGAAAGGGCACCTGCCGGTGCGCAGCTATCTGGCGGTACCGGTCCGATCGCGTTCGGGAGAGGTGATCGGCGGTCTGTTCTTTGGTCATGCCGAGCCGGACGTCTTCACCGAACGCGCGGAACGGCTAGTGGTCGGCATCGCGGCGCAGGCGGGGATCGCGATCGACAACGCCCGCCTCTACGAGGCGGCCCAGCGGTCGGCGGAGGAGCGGAAAGTCCTGCTCGAGAGCGAGCGAGCGGCGCGCACCGCCGCCGAGCGGATGAGCAGCATCAAGGACGAGTTTCTGGCGACGCTGTCGCACGAATTGCGCACGCCGCTCAACGCGATCCTGGGATGGTCGCAGGTCCTGCGCAGCGGCATCAAGAATCCGGCCGACCTCACGAAGGGGCTGGAGACCATCGAGCGGAACGCCCGCGTCCAGACCCAACTGATCGAGGACCTCCTCGATATGAGCCGGATCACCTCCGGCAAACTGCGTCTCGACGTCCAGACGACCATGCCATCGTCGTTCATCGAGGCGGCGATCGAGACCGTCAAGCCGTCAGCCGACGCGAAGGGCCTGCGGATCGAACAGCTCCTCGACCCATCTGCCGGACCGATCTCCGGCGATCCGGGACGAATGCAACAGGTCGTCTGGAACCTGCTCTCGAATGCGATCAAGTTCACGCCCCGTGGCGGCAAGGTCCAGATCCTGCTCGAGCGCGTCAACTCGCACGTGGAGATCACCGTTACCGATACCGGCATCGGCATCAAACCGGAGCTGATTCCTCATCTCTTCGAGCGCTTCCGTCAGGGGGATGCATCGACGACCCGGCACTATGGTGGACTGGGGCTCGGCCTCTCGATCGTCCAGAGTCTCGTGGAGCTGCACGGCGGCACCGTGGCGATCAAGAGCCCTGGGGATGGCTCCGGCACGACCGTGAGCGTGCACCTGCCCGTGTCGGCGGTCCACCGGGGGCCGCATGCCGAGCCGCGGCTGCACCCGGGCGTATCGCAGCAGGGCCTCGGCACCCACGTCGCCAGTGTGGAGCTGCAGGGGCTGAAGGTCCTGGTGGTAGACGATCAGGCCGATGCGCGCGAGCTTATCCAGCGAGTGCTCGGCGACTGCGGCGCGATCGTCTACGTCGCTGCGAGCGCCGACGAGGCGGTTCGCCTGGTAATCGAGCACAAGCCGGACGTTCTCGTGAGTGACATCGGGATGCCCGACGCGGACGGCTTCGAGCTGCTGCGGCGCATCCGGGCCCTCGATGCCGATCAGGGCGGCCGGGTGCCGGCAATCGCGCTCACCGCCTTCGCGCGCTCCGAGGATCGCACGCGCGCACTCCGCGCCGGCTTCGTCGTCCATGTCGCGAAGCCGGTCGATCCGTCCGAGTTGATCGCAACCGTCGCCAGTGTGGCGGGCCGCGTCAGCGACCGATCCTAGACCGTTCTCACCTCACATCAACAGCCAACTCGAATTCGCGCCGTCCTTCGATGGTCACTGTGATGCGCGCTTTGGCCGCTCGCCGTGCGTGACTGCGCCGCGACGCCACTTTGTGAGTACGATCGAGCATGCCTGAAGAGAACGCCGGGTCGGAGGATGGACGCGACGCGGCCGGGTACTCGTACCCCGCTGATCTCGCCCGCTTCGTGCGGGACCGGTGGAGCGATGTGGCGGAGGGGGGCGGCGCCGCCGACCCGCTGCCGGACCTCGAGACGCTGGAGCACTTCTTTTCGGCGTGCTACCAGGCCAGCCTGCTTCGTGAGGAGGAGCGTCCTGTCACGTTTCGCGCGATTCTCGCGTCGGCCCGGCGCTTTCCCGACCATGGCATGCCGCCCGAGAGTCTGCAGAAGCTCGAGTTCTCACGGGCGTTCGCCTTTGACGCGATGGAGCTCAGGCGGCTGTCGGTCGCGACCGACATGCAACGGAGCCTGATCGGCGTCCGCAGCGACGCGCACGCGGGTCTGCAGATCTGGGGGCTGATCAACTCGGGCAGCCGCTGGCTGCGCGATGTTCAAGGTGGGCGCCGCGCCGGTGCCCCGCTTCCGCCGGCGCCGGTGGTGCACGTCGATGCGCCTGGCAGCATGGCGGCCTACAAAGGGCACCGGCTTGTCGCGCGGCTTCAACGGGGGCACATCTCGGGGTCTCGCGCCGACCCGTTCGCATCGGCCTGGCTGCCGGAGCAGTTCACTCGCTTTCGCGACGAGCTCATGGCGCGGCACGAGGTGGCCGCCAGAGGCGCGCTGAAGCACGGCGGCGAAGTGTGGGCGCCGCTCGAACCGACCCTGCCGCGAATGATCTCGGAGCGGATGGTCAAGCGCCTCATCGCTGTGCTCCGCGAGGCGAGGCATGGCGGCACGCTCATCTTCGTTCCCGTCGGGAGCGCCCAGGAGCTGTCGACGAAGGATTCGTACATCGACTTGAAGTACACGTTCCGGCCCGGTCAGCCGCATCCGTCCTTCCCTGACCTGGTGGTGAATATCCTCAACCGCCTGGCACAGAGATACGGACTGCACCATCGTGCCGGTGAGGCGGTCGGCTGGGACGAGTTCGAACGGACGACCGACGAGCAGCTCGAGGCGCTCGACGAAGCGCTCTTCGAAACCGCTCATCTCATCGCCGGCCTCGCGCTCGCCGACGGCGCCGTCGTCCTCACCAAGCACCACGACCTGCTCGGGTTCGGTGGGATGATCTCCGGCAGACTGCCGGCGGTCCGGAGCATTGCCCGCGCGGCGGACCTGGAAGGGGACCGCGTCACGATGGAGGAAGTGGAGAGTGTCGGGGCGCGGCATCGCTCCGCGTATCGCCTCGCGTCGGCGTTGCCGGGATCGGTCGTGATCGTGATCTCGCAGGACGGCGGCGTGCGCTTTGTCTCTCAGAAGGACGGCCGCGTCACCTACTGGGAGCAGGAGTAGCGCGTCGCGATAACATGACCGGGTCGATGCGCATCATCATCGTAGGCGGGGGAGAAATCGGCTATTCGCTGGCACGCGAGCTCTCGCGCGAACACAGCCTCTCAATCGTTGATGCTAACCGTGCCGTCGGCAAGCGCTTCGAAGGCATCGACGTGGAGTTTCTTCACGGAAGCGGCACCAGTGCTGAGATTCTGGGCCGGGCAGGAGTGGCCCGGGCGGACATCCTGATCGCCTGCACCGCTCTCGATGAAGTGAATATGGTGGTGTGCGCGATCGCCAGCCGGCTCGGCACCAGGCGCACGATCTGTTTCGTATCCCGGGAGGACTTTGTCGGGACGGAGGGCAGCTCCGAGGCGGTTCGCACTCATTTCGGAATCGAGCGCATCATCTGGCCGGAGGCGCAGCTTGCCGACGAAATTGAGCGCATCATCGGGGCGCCGGGCGCAATCGACGCCGAGGTGTTCGCAGACGGGAGGATCCGACTCCTGGAGTTCCGCCTCGAAGCGAGCTCCCCGCTGATCGCCGCGCCCCTGAGCGAGCTGCACCTCCCTCTCGGCGCGCTGCTCGTAGCGGTCAAGCGCCGGGACATCATCACGATTCCGCGCGGTGATACGCGACTGGATCCCGGCGACAAGATCTTCGTCATGGGCACGCCGGCCGGGATGATCGAGATCATGCCTCAGATCCATGGTAGTCACGAGCGTCGCGCGGTCCAGCTGGTGACGATCATCGGTGGTGGGGACGTCGGATTCAGACTGGCACGCCATCTGGACAGCTCGGACGTGGAGATTCGCATCATCGAGAGCGATCCTCACCGTGGCGAAGTGCTGGCCGCGTCCCTGCGGCGCGCCCTCGTGCTCACCGGCGACGGCACGGACCTGGAACTGCTCGAATCGGAGGATATCGGCCGGAGTGACGTGCTGGTTTCAGTGATCGACAACGACGAGCGGAACCTGTTCGCGTCGCTGCTCGGGCGCCAGCTGGGCGTCCGCACAATCATCACCCGGGTGAGCCGTCCGGCGAACCTTCGTTTGTTCGAGCGCGTCGGCATCGACGTCGCGCTCTCGGCGCGGGGGGCTGCCGTGACATCCCTGGTCCACCACATTCAGGGGGGCCGCGCCCATCTGCTGGCGGTGCTCGAGGAGGGCCAGGCCACCATCCTCGAGGTTGAAGTTCCACCGGCGTTCCGGCCACGCGCGCTGATGGCGATGAAGGCTCCCCCGCAGTCGATCGTGGGCGCGATCCTGCGTGGCGCCGACGTGATCATCCCGCGCGGAGCCGACCAGATCCGTCCGCGTGACCGCCTGATCGTGTTCGCCGCGGCGGATGCCGTTCGCAGCGTCCGCAACTACTTCGGCGCGGCCTGATGCGTATTCTCGTCGTCGTCCAGACAACCGGCGGATTTCTTCGCTTCTTCGCGCTGATGTTTCTCGCGCCGCTCGCGGTGACGCTGATTTATCGTGAGTGGCATGATGCCGTCGTGTTCTCTGCGGCCGCGGTCGTCTCTGCCATCGCCGGTCACCTGATGAGGCGAGGCCGGCGCCGGGCGAACACCGACGACCTCCGCCGCGTCGAAGGCCTGGCAATCGTCGCCGGATCCTGGCTTCTCCTGTCATGCTCGGCCGCCATCCCGTATCTCGGCGCGGGCCTGGGGCCGATCGACGCAATGTTCGAGTCGATGTCGGGCCTGACCACGACCGGCGCCACCGTGTTCCGGAATTTCAGCGACTACGGTCACGGCATCTTCTTCTGGCGCTCCCTGACTCAGTGGTTCGGCGGCATGGGGGTCATCGCCCTCTTCGTTGCCGTGCTCCCGCGGCTGGGGATCGGCGGCCGACAGTTGTTTTTCGCGGAAGCGCCCGGGCCGACGGACGACAAGCTGACTCCACAGATCCAAAAAACCGCCGCTGCCCTGTGGACGGTGTACACCGGTCTGACGCTGGCGGAGTTCGTTGCCCTGATGCTGACCGGGATGCCGGTGTTCGACAGCCTGTGCCACGCCTTGACGACGCTGGCGGCGGGCGGATTCTCACCTCACCCCGTCTCGATCGCCGGATACGAGAATCCCGCTGCCGAGTGGGTGATCACCGGCTTCATGTTCCTGGCCGGCGCGAATTTCGCGCTGCACTACCGGCTGCTTAGCGGCGACAAGAGAGCCTTCTTCGAAGACGAGGAATTCCGTGCCTACACCGCCATCGTGCTGGTGTCGGTGGTTTTGCTTGTCTTCTTCCTGCGCCCCGGCGTCCCGGGGCTTCTCGATTCGACCCGGATCGCCGCGTTCCAGGCGCTGTCGATTCTGACCACGTCCGGCTTTGCCAGCGTCGATTTTCAGCTTTGGAACGAGCAGGCGAAGATGGTGCTGCTCGCACTGATGTTCATCGGCGGCTGCGCCGGGTCGGCGTCGGGCGGACCGAAGGTTGTCCGCCAGGTCCTGATCGCCCGCTACACCCTGACCGAGCTCCGCCGGACCCTGCACCCGAAGGGTGTTCTTCCCATCAAGCTGGGCGGACGTGTCGTGCCCGACGACGTGATGCGTGGCGTGCTGGTGTTTTTCCTGTTCTACCTGCTGGTGTTTGCCGTCTGCACGATGGTGGTAAGTGCGCTCGGCGCCGACCTGGTGACCTCGATCACCGCCTCGATCGCCTGCCTTGGCAACATCGGCCCGGGATTCAATGCCGTCGGCCCGATGGCGAATTTTGCGGATCTGCACCCGGTCTCGAGAATCGTACTTACTGCGGCGATGTGGATCGGACGGCTCGAAATCCTGACGGTTCTTGCATTGCTGCGCCCGGAGGTGTGGCGGATGGCGCGCCTGTAGAAGTAGCTCGCTGGGACCGCTGTCCTCGGCGGCGGCTGGCGCGAACTCGACGGTCTCCGTGGCTACAATGGATCGATGGATACGGCCGACACCGCCGCACCGGTCGCGACGCTGCTGGAGAATCATCGCGCCTTCCTGCGATACCTGGAGCGGCGCGTGGGCGATCGCGCACTGGCCGAAGACATCCTGCAGGACGCGTTCGCCAAGGTGGTCGCGCGGCCGGAACAGGCACCGGCCGATGAAGCGCTCGTCCCCTGGTTCTACCGGACGCTGCGGAACGCCGCGGTGGATCAATTCCGGCGTCGCGGCGCAGCCGAGCGGGCGCACCAGTCATTCGCGCGTGAGCTCGAGACCCGGGAGGCGCCGAGCGCCGAGATGGAGGCCGAGATCTGCGCCTGCGTGTCGCGCCTTGCCAGTACCCTGAAGCCGGAATACGCCGAGGCGCTAGAGGTTATCGAGGTGGGCGGCACAGCGGTTAAGACGTACGCGGAGCAGAAGGGATTGTCCGCGGGCAACGCGGCGGTGCGGGTGTTCCGTGCGCGCGAAGCGCTCAAAAAACGCGTGACTGAATCCTGCGGCACCTGCGCCGAGCATGGCTGTGTCGATTGCACATGCAGGCGACAGTAAGCTACTGGGAGTTCCGCGATGATGTTTGCGCCGGCTGTTCGCAGGTTTGCCTTCGCGGCGCACGTCACCGGCCCGAGTGGACGCCGTGGCTCTCGGTCGTTGAAGAAGCGCTGTACGAGGCCTCCGGAACAGGATGAGACGTCGTCCCACGACACCGGGAAAGAACGGTGCTGAGCGCGATCATCCTCGCCGGCGGACGCAGCTCGCGCATGGGCACACCCAAGGCGCTGCTGCCATTCGACAACGAACCGCTGATCGTGCATATCGTCCGCAGGCTGCAGCCGTTGTTCGACGACCTGGTGGTTGTTGCCGCACCGGATCAACTGCTGCCGTTCATGCCGGTGCGCGTCGTTCATGACGATGTCGCATACCAGGGACCAGTGGGTGGAATCTGTTATGGGCTGCAGGCGGCGGCGGGGGAGTTCGGATTTGTGGCCTCCTGCGACTCCGCCTTCGTGAGCCCTGCGCTCATCTCCTATCTCCTCTCGCTACGCGACGACTGGGACGTCGTCGTGCCGCGGTGGGAGGACCGGCTGCAACCGCTGCTGGCGGTCTATCGAAAGACAGTGGTGCCGCACCTCCAGAGACAGCTCGCTAGCGGTGAGCTTCGCCCGGTGCATTTGTTCGACAAGGTCCGGACTCGCTACGTGGCCGAGGACGAGATCAGGCGGTTGGATCCGGATGGTGAGAGCTTCTTCAACATGAACCGGCCCGAGGACTATGCCGAGGCGCTGAAGCGCTGGACCGGGGGCTCAAGATGGCCGGGGTAACGCCGCGTCGGCCACGGCTCCCGTTGGGGCACGATTCCTTTCACGCCGGACCGGCGTGTCCAACTGGACCACCATGTTCTCCAGCGGCGTCTCGCCAGTAACGGCGCGCGCCGGCTGCGCGGCAGTCGGCAACCACGCGTTGCCGTCCAGCAGGCCCGGAAGCGATGGGATCCTGCCGAGAAGCTTGAAGCCGTGCAGCGCATAGGGCAGCCCCTCACCGCCCAGCGGGTCGACGGCGTCGCTGACCTGGAAGTGGAGGTGCGGCCCCAGGGTGTTGCCGGAGTTCCCGATGTGCGCCAGCAGCTGACTGGCGACGACGCGTTCCCCCTTCTTTACAC
>JACDDJ010000557.1 GCA_013817065.1 Acidobacteriota bacterium | reverse complement strand
GGGACCTCGTCGAGCAGTTCGCCCGTTACGCCGAGGAACACCCCGACGAGCCGGTGCTGCTCGGCGTCTATGTGTTCAGCGATCGCGAGGGTATGGCGGACGCGCGTCCAGTCGTGCCGATGGGCAAGCCGGATCGCACCCGCGCGATGTCAGCACTGAGCTCGATGCGCGCCAAAGGCGGCACGCCGATCGGGAACGCCATGATCGCGGCCAAGCGGGAGCTCGATTCGACCGGCCTGACGCGGCGGCACCTCCTGGTCGTCACCGACGGCGAGAACACCGAGGGCTTTGCTCCCGAGCGAGTCGCGACAGCAATCAACCGTCGGCCTGAAGCCGAGCGTCCGTCGTTGTACTTTGTCGCGTTCGATGTCGCTGCCAATCGGTTCGATCGCGTGCGGGACGCCGGTGGCCTCGTGCTCGGCGCGGCAAATGCGAAGGAGCTGAACGCGACCCTCGATTCGCTCCTGCGCGGCCAGATCCTGCTCGAGAAGTGATCCCGATATAGTTACAGGATGTCGATCACTTCGGAAGCGGACTGGCGCGGCCTTCGCGATGTCGGACACGTCGTCCATCTGACGCTCGAGGGCCTGGCGGCCGCCACCAAACCGGGCGTTAGCACCCGCGAGCTCGATTCCATTGCGGCGCGCATCTTCGCCGCTCACGGCGCGCAATCCGCGCCCGCCCTGACATACGCCTTTCCCGGTACGGTGTTGATCAGCGTCAACGACGAAATCGTCCACGGCATCCCGGGTGATCGGCGCCTCGCCGCGGGAGACGTCGTGAAGTTGGACGTCACCGCTGTGAAGGACGGCTATGTGGCGGACGCTGCCCGCACGGTCGTGCTCGAGGGCGGGTCCGACGAGGCCTACCGGCTGGCGGCGTGCGCCGAGGCGGCCTTCATGGCCGCGCTGTCGGTGGCCCGCGCCGGCGCGCGCGTCAATGCCATCGGACGTGCGGTACATGACACAGTCGTTCGCCATGGGTTCTCGATCGTGCCGTCCCTCGAAGGCCACGGCGTCGGGCGGGCCATCCACGAGCGGCCAGCGGTGCCCAACTATTTCAATCCGCGGCAGAAGGACGTTCTGACCGAAGGCCTCGTCCTGACCATAGAGCCTCTCATTACCGCCGGCAGCAACGAGGCCTACGAGGACGAGGACGGCTGGACGATCAGAACCATGGACGGCAGCCTCGCCGCGCATCACGAACACTCACTCGTGATCACGGCCGGTGATCCCGTGCTGCTGACGGCCGCCTGATCGTGGCGCTCGGATCAACCGTCTACAACTTCGACATTGACCTCTCGGATTCCGACCGCGGCGTCTACGAGACGCTGGCTATTCGCGTGGCGCGTCATCCATCCGAGTCCGAGGAGTTTCTTGTCGCGCGGCTCCTCGCCTACTGCCTCGAGTACCAGGAGGGGATCGAGTTCTCTCGGGGCGGCCTGTCGGATCCCGACGATCCACCCATCGCGGTCCGCGACCTCACGGGCGTCTCGAGGGCATGGATCGACATCGGCACGCCGGCGGCAGATCGGCTCCATCGGGCCTCGAAGAGCACACCGCGCGTCGCGGTCTACCTGCACAAGGACGCCACTCAGTGGTTGGCCGGTCTCAAGACGGCGAGGATCCATAGAGCCGACGATCTGGAGCTCTACGCGATTGACCGGTCACTCGTGACCGCTCTCGCGGCTAAATTGGATCGCCGCATGTCGTTCGCGTTCGCCGTCTCCGATCGCGAGGTATTCATCTCGCTCGCCGACGTGACGCTGACGGGAAAGATCGATCGCCTGACGCTGTGATTGGCCGGACGCTGCCTGCTGGGAGCGGTCTATTTCATGTTCCGTGGGTGAGCGCGGGACGAGTGCTAGGATGCGCGCATGTTCAGAGAATTTCGTGAGTTCATCGCCCGCGGCAACGTCATCGATCTCGCTGTCGCGGTCGTCATCGGTGCAGCATTTGGCAAGATCGTAACCACGCTGGCGGAGGGCATCCTGATGCCGCCGATCGGACTGGTGATGTCGGGCGTCGACTTCAGCAGCATGTTCTACGTGCTGGAGAGTGCGAAGGGGATTCCGGCGTCGCTGGGCGAAGCCAAAGAGAAGGGCATCCCGGTCGTGGCCTACGGCCAGCTGGTGACCGACATTCTCAACTTTCTGATCATCGCATTTGCGATCTTCATGATCGTCAAGCAGGTGAACCGTCTCAAGAGCAAGCAGGAAGGGCAGCCCGGGCCGACGACGAAGGAGTGCCCGCAGTGCCTCTCGACGATTCCGCTCAAGGCGATTCGCTGCTCGCAGTGCACGAGCGCGCTCTGACAAGCGCGCGCAACTACCAACGACCAACGACCACGGCCCAATGCGTCCTCAGCCGCCTTGTCCTAAGCGGATGTTCTGGACCTTGGTCTCGCCGGGCTGGAGGGTGACTCGCATCGATGCGCCTTCGAGTTGCTGGAGCACCGCCGGGTCACTCGTTCCAGCGGGTTCGAGGTCGACCGGGGTGGCAATCCGGTAGTCACCTGGCGGCAGGTTGCGGAAAGTGAAGCTGCCGTCGGTCGAGGGACGCGTGGTCTGGATCCGGCGCGAGCCGCCAGCCCAGTAGCGCTGGTCGGCCGGGAAGATGACGATCGTGTAGTCGACGGCGGGCCGGTTCTGGCCGTCGACGACCTTGCCGGTCAGCTCGGTGCGGCGGTCGGTCAGTGTGATGGTCACGCCGGGCACGTTCTGGTTGCCTTTCACCTCGAACGGGAAATCGAGGGTGTCCTGCCCGCCAATCATCGCGGACTCCGCCGTCCACCCCGCTGCGCCGCTCGCCGACAAGCGGTAGCGTCCCGGTGGCACGCTCTGGAGTGTGAACCGTCCTGTCGCATCCACCTGTGCATGGGTAGCGCCGCCAAACGGCGTCTGCCCCACGGGTGACATGCTGACCCGCATCCGGGTCAGGTCGGTCGGCGGTGGCAGGGCGCCTTCGAAGGCGATCTGCCCCGAGACGTTGACACCCTGCTGAAGCGACAGCACCACGTTCGACAGGGTGCGGCCGTCAACCGAGATGTCGGCCGATGCCCAGACCGTCATCGGCTGCGGGCGGCCCGGGCCGGCGACTGCAGGAGGCGCTCCGCCGCGGCCGCGACCGACGACCGTCTGCTGCTGCCCGGCTGCCGGGCGAGGGGACGCAGGCGTGGCGCGCGCCGTCAGGCGGTATTGCCCTGGCGGCACACCCTGGAGCCGGAAGCGCCCTTCGGCGTCGGGTCGTGCCTCCATGTTCAGGGTGGACCCACCGAGCGAGCTGGCATCCCTCAGCGTCACGTTGATCTGTGTAATTTGCGCGCCGGTCGAATTGATGACGACACCCTCGATGCGCGCGAGCGGCGCGAGTTGGAGTTGAAAGTCAACGGCGCTACGCTCCTCGCTGATGCCGAGCGGAATCGGCGTCGCGCTCGACGCCGCGGTCGTTCCGGGATAGCAGATCGGGGCATATCCTGGCGTTGCTTCCACATCCTCGGTGGGCATCGATCCCCGGATGCTGAGGATGCGGTCGCGGATCGCCTGCGTCTGCTCGGCGCTGACCTGGGCGGCGGCCGTCTGCAGGGCCCGCATCTCCTGCTCCATGGCCTCCATGCGCCCGAAGTCAGTCGTGTTGGGATTGCGGGGCGTTGCGCAGACGACGTATTCACCCGGCATCAAACCGAAGACGCGATAGATGCCGCGGTCGTCGGTGCTGCCAGC
>JACDDJ010000556.1 GCA_013817065.1 Acidobacteriota bacterium | reverse complement strand
ACCGTGGGGTTCACTTTCTAGGCCACAGCAGAAACACCGGGGAACACAGCGGGGACGCTACGGCCGGGAACGGCGGCGCTGGAATTCATTGACGTTTCGATTGTGTTCGTCGAGCGTGGTTGAGAAGACGTGCGAGCCGTCGTTACGGCTGACGAAGTAGAGATACGGAACGTCGGCGGGGTTGGCGGCGGCGTGTAGCGAGGCTTCGCCTGGAGCGGCGATCGGGCCTGGCGGGAGGCCGGCGTAGCGATAGGTGTTGTAGGGCGAATCGATCTGCAGGTCGCCCTTGCGAATGTTGCCGTCGTATCGGCCGGCGAGCATCAGCGCGTAGATCACCGTGGGGTCGCACTGCAGTCCCATACCGATCCTCAGCCGGTTGGTATAGACGCCTGAGACGACCGCCCGCTCCTCGGGCTTCGCCGTTTCCTTTTCCACGAGCGATGCGAGCGTCACGAGCTCGCGCAGGCTCAAGCCGCGCGCGGTTGCGGCCTGCCGCAGTTCGGGAGTCGCTGCCTTCTGGAACCGATTGACCATGCGCTCGATCAGCTGGACCGCGGTGGCGCTGCGCGGCAGGGTGTAAGTGTCCGGAAAGAGGTAGCCCTCCAGATCCCGTGCCTTGGGGTCGAGTTCGTTGATGAGCGAGGCGTTTCTGGATGCGGCGATAAAGTCCGCGGCACTGCCGAACCCGGAGCTTTCGAACACGGCCGCCATCTCGCGGACGGTGAGCCCCTCACGGAACGTCACGGCGCGGACGTGGACTTCGCCCTTCGCCAGCTTATCGACGACATCAGCTGCCGTCATCGGACGATCGAACCGATACTCGCCGGCCTGCAGACGGCGGCCGCTGCCGCGCAGCCACACCGCGAGCCGGAACGCCTCGCTGGAACTTACGACACCGGCGTCAGCGAGCGTCTTGCCGATGCTCGCTGGCCCGCGTCCGACAGGGATCTCGACGAACTGCTCGGTCGATTGATAGGCCTTATATGGACGCCCGAGGTTCATGTACGCCCAAACCCCGCCCGCCGCTACCAGCAAGAGGATGAGCAGCAGCGCCCATGCAATCAGTCTTTTCACGTGTCCTCGTCCTCAAAGCGCGACCCGGCACGACGCGCGCCGGCGGTGTCGAGGTAATCCTGCAGAATCACTGCCGCCGACATCGCATCGAGCTGCTGCTTTCGCTTGCGCCAATCCCTTTCAGAGCGCGCCAGCAGTTCCTCCGCTTCGTGGCTGCTCAGGCGTTCGTCCTGCAGCACCACCGCGATCGGCAGCAGTTCCTTCAGGCGATCGGATACTTTCTGAACCGACCGCGTCTGTTCATTCGCCTCGCCACTCAACCGTCGCGGGTAGCCGATGACCACCACGGTAACGGCTCCATCGGAGGCTTCGAGCGCCGCCACCTCCGCGGCGAGCGCCCCCGCCACCTGGGAGGCGTTGCCGCTGCGGGCGATGACCTTCCACGGGCGCGCCAGCAGACCCGAGGCGTCCGATAGCGCCAACCCGATCCGCTTCTGCCCGTAGTCGACGCCGAGCGCTCGCCCGGTTCGCCTCTCTTCGTAGTTCACGCCGAGGGCCTGCATCCATGAAGGGTACAATGGCCGCCTCTCATGACCATGCGATTTGTGACAGCGTTGACGCTGGCAGCCGCAGCATCGGTATCCCTGCTGGCCTGTAGCGGCAGCGCACCTGCGACGCAGTACTCCCAGAAGCTGGTCATCATCGGCTTCGACGGCATGGACCCGGACCTGGTCCGGCAATACATCGATGCGGGCAAGCTGCCGACGTTCAAGAAGCTCACCGAGCAGGGCGGCTTGTATCCGCTGACGACCACCCACTCGCCCGAATCGCCGACCGCATGGGCCTCGTTTGCGACCGGCGTGAATGCCGGCAAACACAATATCTACGACTTCCTCGTGCGCGACACGAACACCTACTTCCCGGATCTCGGGATGGTGACGCGGGTGCCGCCGACGTTTCTCTTCAACTACATCCCGACGTCGAAACCGCAGATCCTCTCGACCCGCGGCGGCACATCGTTCTGGGTGACGGCGGGCGAAGCCGGCGTCCGCTCGAGCATTCTCACGGTGCCGGTCACGTTTCCACCCGAGGACGTCAGGAACGGAGAGCTGCTGTCGGGGCTGCCGCTCCCCGACATCCGCGGCACGATGGGGACGTTCTCGTTCTATGCCACCGATCTCAGCCGCTACGAAGAAGGCAGCACCGAGATGGGCGGCATTCTCCGTCGTCTCGTAATGGACGGTGATGTGGCGCGGACCGAGCTCGTCGGGCCGCCCAATCCGGTCGTCCGCCAGCAGCTCGCGGCTCTGCGCGCCAAGGGCGGCACCCCAAGCGATGCCGATCGCAAGTCGATCGCCGAACTCGAAGCGCAGTCTGACGTCCGCCTGCCGCTGACGATCCGCTGGAACCGTTCGGCCAAGAGCGCGGTCGTCGAGATCGATGGCGAGTCGATCCCGCTCGAAGTCGGCAAAACGAGCCGCTGGATCGACCTCGAGTTCCGCATCAATTTCCTGATCCGCGTCCACGGTATGGCGCAGATGCTGCTGATGAACGCGGACAACGAGCTGCAGCTGTATATCTCGCCGGTCAACTGGAAGCCGGACAATCCGCCGGTACCCATCTCGCACCCCGACTCGTTTGCGGGCGACCTCTTCGAAGACATCGGCTACTACCGCACGCTCGGATGGGCCGAGGCGACATGGCCGCTCAACGAAGAGCGGATGAACGAGCAGCAGTTCATGGATGACTTGCAGCGCGCGTTCGACGATCGCGCCCAGGTGATCCTCAGCCGCATCGATGCGCGCCAGTGGGACGTGCTGGTCGGGGTCATCGAATCCACCGACCGCGTGCAGCACATGATGTGGCGACTGATCGACCCGAAGCACCCGATGTACGACGCCGTTCTCGCTCAGAAGTACGGCGATTCGATCGAACGGATCTATCGGCGCGCCGACACATTCATCGCCGAGGTCCTCGAACATCTCGAGCCGGGCACGCAGTTGATGATCGTGTCGGACCACGGGTTCCATTCGTGGCGCAGAGCCGTCAACCTGAATACCTGGCTGGTGCAGGAAGGCTACATGGTCATCCAGGGCCAGCAGCCGGGTGAGAAGAAGCTCGAGGACCTGTTCGGCGGATCCGGCGAGTTCTGGGAGAACGTCGACTGGAGTCGCACGCGCGCCTACGCCATGGGCCTGGGCCAGGTGTACTTCAACCTCCAGGGACGCGAGGCCAAGGGGATCGTGTCGCCGGGCGCCGAAGCGAAGCAGCTTGCCGACGAGTTGAGCGCCCGCCTTCTGACCATGGTGGATCCCACCGATGGCTCCAGGATCATCCGATCCGTTTATAAGCGCGACGATGTCTATAGCGGTGAGTTCATTGGGAACGCGGCGGAGCTCCAGGTCGGGATGGAGGATGGCTACCGCGTGTCATGGCAGACCACGCTTGGTGGCTCCCCACAGGGCATCGTCTACGACAACATGAAGAAGTGGAGTGGCGATCACGGCGGCTACGACTTCGCGACGACCGCCGGCGTGCTGATTACCAATCGTCGGGTGAACAGCCAGACACCGAACATCATGGACATCGCCCCAACGGTCCTGAAGTTCTTCGGGCTCCCCATCCCGTCGTATTTCGACGGCAAGCCGCTGTGGTGAGACGCGTCGCCGGCGTTTTGTGCGTCGCGGCGCTCGTTCCGCTGATGTGGAAC
>JACDDJ010000555.1:437-3725 GCA_013817065.1 Acidobacteriota bacterium | reverse complement strand
GGGTTAGCCCGATCGTTGCGACCGTCAATCTCAAGGGTGCCCTCGCAGCCAATGGCACCGCGCTCCCGAACACCGACATCAATGCGTCGCCAGGGGGGCAGGCCTTGTCGCAGCGCAGCAACATGCTGCTGACCGCGGGCTTCTCGCTGCCTGGCTTCGACGGTGTGCTGCGCGCCTTCCGCGTTTACCGTCCTGAGCCCGACACCACCAATGCGACAGGCTGGAAGTTCGTCAAAGACGGGACCAAGCTATGGCCGGATCTGGACGGACGCCCGTCGCTGGCCGGTCAGGCTCGCGTGCCTGCTGATCCAAACGCCCGCAACATCTACACCTTCATTCCGGACGGATCGGGAGGCGGATCGATGGTGGCCTTCAACACCAGCAATGAGGCTACCCTTCGTTCGCACATGAATATCAGCGGATCGGCCGACAGCGTCATCAGTTTCGTCCGCTCGCAGGCGCTGGGCGCGGTGATCGGGTCGACCCCCGCTGTCATGGACGTGCCTTCACTCGACCCGCCGCCCGACGAAGACTACGGTTACGCTGACGCCGCGACAGGGTTTGCGGCGACCTACAAGGATCGCCGTGCGCTGATTTTCTTTGGCGGCAACAACGGCATGATCCACGCCGTGGATGCAAGGACAGGTTACGAGGTCTGGGCCTTCATTCCCTACAACCTGCTGCCGAAGCTCAGCACGCTCACCGACGGCCAGCCGATCGAGCAGTTCGATTACTTCGTCGACAGCTCACCGAAGATCGCGGAAGTGAAATTGAACGGTGCCTGGCGAAGTATGCTGCTGATCGGCCAGGGTCCAGGCGGCACGTTCTACCAGGCGTTCGACGTGACTGAGGCCGGTATAGGTGTGTCACCCGATCAGGGCAGTCTCTCCACGGTAACGTCGCTGCTCCAGACCTTCGATACGCCCAACGAGTCGATTCAATTCAAGTGGTCGTTCCCGAGTTACTCCAGCTTCAACCCGGCGTATACAGGCGTGTTCAACGTCACGGACGGCACCCCAGGCGGGAAGGTGAAGCTGTATGGCGACCTGAGGTCGACTGCGACCGCCGCGGAGAAGACCGTAGGGTTCACCTGGTCGGACCCCGCCGTCGGTCCCCTCACGCCCGACCGATCGACCAACGCGGTGATCGTCGGGTCGGGCTACTTCCCCAACATCGAGTCTTCCATCCCGGCGCGCGGGACGATCAAGGCTGGCAACGCCCTCTACCTGATCGACGCGGATACGGGTTTGCTGATTGGCAATCCTTCCGGATCCTGTTCGACGATCTCGAGCGGATCCGGTTCGAGTGCTGGTTGCGCGATCATCGGCGACGTCAGCGACGGTCGCAAGAACGCGTTGCAGGCCGACCCGACCGCCGCAGGCAAGGCCGGGAGTGTCATCGTCGAGAAGGCGTACCTTGGCGACATTGACGGCAAATACTGGCGATTCGACTTCACCCCTACGGGCTCGATTTCCACGAGCCAGATGGTGAACACCGCGCAGCCGATCTTCGCGTCGTCCGCCTTACTCTTCATCGGCAGCGCGGACGTGTATATGTTCTTCTCGACCGGCAGCGATCTCTATCCGAGCAGCGCCTCTGGTGGTACGGGGACGTTCAAGTTGTATGGCTTGAAAGACAACGGCGCCGGAGTGGCCGCGACCACCAACTTCACGATCAACCTCGCCGCTACGACGAACAGCGCGGGACTGGCGACCGGTGAGCGTCCATCGACATCGCCATCGGTGGCCGGTGACATCGTGTTCTACACGACGACGACCGAGGACGCGACTACTCCGTGCGCGGACTTCACCGGCAAGCTGTACGGGGTGACTTACGCGGGTGGTGCAGCCTACGACTCGAACGCCAACGGCCAGATGGACAAGACCGAAAGTCCCATAGCGGCCACGCTCGCTGGACGTGCGACGGCGCCGTTCATCGTCGACCAGCATCTCTATCTCGGGTCGGTCGGCGCCAATGGCGTATCGGTGGAGGCCTTCGGTGATCCCGAGGACTTCAATAACGGCGTCGGCCAGGTCGGCGTCAGGATCCTGTCATGGCGCGAAATCCGGTAAGGCGGCAGCGGCCCGCAAAGCCGGCACCCGAAAAGAAGATCGGCCCGAAGCCGGTGATCGGAACCTTGCTCGGCGCGGGCGTTCTGCTGGCGATCGGGATCCCGTGGCTGGCGGCGGACGGGAGTGTGCGCGACGAAGTTGCGCGCCTGGCACCTGGTGCGGTTGTCGCGAAACGTGCGCCGGCACCCCCGGCAGGCGTCGTCGCAGCCGCACCCGACGAGCCACGCGCCTTCCTCGACCCCGCCGGGTCCGGTACGACGGCCTATGCGTCGGGCGACTACGAAGGCGCCCTGGCGCATTATCAGACGGCCGTCGAAGCCAATCCGCAGGACGCCGAATCCCACAGCAACCTCGGGCAGATGCTTGTCCGTTTGAAGCGTCCCGCGGAAGCGCTGCCGTACTTCGATCGAGCAATCGCTCTCCTGCCGGAGCGGTGGGCGTACCACTTCAACCGCGCTCGCGCACTGGGCCTGCTCGGACGGTGGGAGGAGGCGATTGCCGGCTACAAACGCGCCGAGGCGATCATGCCTGAGGATTACGCGACGATCTTCAACCTCGGGCAGGCGCTCCATCGAAGCGGTGACGAGGCTGCCGCCGTGGAAGCGTACCTGCGAGCCATCGCGCTGGCTCCAGACGACGCGAGCTTCCGAATCGCACTGGGCACCAGCTACGAGAACCTGCAGAAGCCCGCCGAGGCGACGGCGGCGTATGGTGAATACCTCCGCTTGTCACCGGACGCGGCAGACGCCGAGAGGGTCCGCGCCCGCATCGTCCAGTTGACCAAGTAAGTCTGGTTCGCAGTTTCAGCGTAGTCTTCTCTTCCGGGCGCTGCTGTTCTTAGAGCGCGAGACGTAGCGCGGCCTTCATCGTCGACCAAATCTCTCGCAATTCCGAGTGCCGGTCGCCTCCGCGGTAATGGCCTGCCATCTGCACTCCCCGTGGGATGCAGATACGCGGGTTCACGCTGGTGGAAGTGCTGGTCGCCATGGCGGTCCTGTCGGCTGCGACTCTTGGTGGCGTGCACCTGATGGCATTCGCGACGCGCGGAATGCACGTGGCACGCATGCAGGGAATTGCCGCCCTGGCGGCCTCGTCGCGGCTCGATCAGCTACGGAGCCTGCAGTTCGAGTTCGACGACGCTGGTCAGCGCCTGACCGACGTCGTTACTGATCTCACGGTGGATCCGCCGGTGCCCGGCGGGGACGGTCTCACGACG
>JACDDJ010000555.1:0-427 GCA_013817065.1 Acidobacteriota bacterium | reverse complement strand
GCTCGTGCTGCAGGTGCTCGTTCGGCCGCTCGCCAATGGTCCGCTGGCCGGGCGCCGGCAGCCCGGCGACGCCCGGATGCTGACGCTGCGGGCGCGGGTGCGGCAATGAGCGGCGATCGTGGTTACACGCTCGTCGAGCTCCTGATCGCGACCGCCATCATGCTGACGGTGACGAGCGCGGTGATGACCATGCTGCACGATGGGCTCGTACGCGGGCCGGTGCTCGAGGACTCGACGGACCTGCACCAGCGCGCGCGCATCGCCGCGGACGCGATTGGGGCTGATCTCCGGGCCGCCGGCAATGGTACCTCGTCTGGTCCTCTGTCAGCGGTGCTGCCGGGGGTAGAACCTCGTTGGGCGACAGCGCCCTCAGCGTCGGCGTCGACCAACGCCGTGACGGTCCGGTACGTGCCGCCGCTGGCGGCGA
>JACDDJ010000554.1 GCA_013817065.1 Acidobacteriota bacterium | reverse complement strand
GGTTCCATCTGCACGACCCGCATCGTTGCCGGCATCGGCGTGCCGATGATCACCGCGATCGCCGAGTGCGCCCGCGCCGGGGCGCGCACCGGCGTGCCGATCATCGCCGACGGCGGCATCCGCTACTCCGGTGACATCACCAAGGCGATGGCGGTTGGTGCGAGCACCTGCATGATCGGAAGCCTCTTCGCCGGCACGGACGAAAGCCCGGGCGAGATGATCCTGTATCAGGGCCGCAGCTTCAAGGAATACCGGGGCATGGGATCACTTGGCGCGATGCGCCGCGGGAGTCGCGATCGCTACTTCCAGGATGAATTCGACCTCGACGCCAATCCCGAAGCGGGCGAAAAGCTGGTGCCGGAGGGGATCGAAGGACGCGTCGCCCACAAGGGCAGTGTCGCGGCGATGATCCATCAGCTCGTGGGCGGCCTCAGGGCCGGCATGGGCTACTGCGGGAGTCCGGATATCCCCTCTCTGCAGCGCGACGCGAAGCTGATTCGCGTCACTCCGGCGGGTCATCGCGAAGGGCACGTCCACGACGTCATCATCACGAAGGAAGCGCCGAACTACCGGGTGGAGTAGGCCAGCGACTCGATCAGTCGGATCCTGTCTTCTTTCGCCCGGGCTTCGGCACGATGGTTTCGCCGCGCGCGAGCATCGCCACGAGTGCTGCAATCTTGCGCGCGCGCCCTGCCGGTGTCTTCATGTGGTTGGTGCGAAACGTCAGCGCGAACAAGTTCATTCGACCCAGTCCCTGAAACGTCTTGCGGGCGCGCGGATTGGCGTCGATCGCCGCGCGAAGATCTTCGGGGATCGTTGACTGGC
Source organism: Acidobacteriota bacterium (assembly GCA_013817065.1). GTDB lineage: Bacteria > Acidobacteriota > Vicinamibacteria > Vicinamibacterales > 2-12-FULL-66-21 > JACDCA01. Next base: position 2,901 of record JACDDJ010000554.1, on the reverse strand, counting down.
GCGCGGCGCGAATGGGAGCGTAGGCTGCATCCCACCGACCGTCCGCTTTCGCTGCGTCGACTCGCCGCTGCCCTGCGGGCTGCAGGCGCCCGGCCGCGAGAAGACGCGCGACGTTGTCGCGATTCACCTGGCTCCAGATGCTTGTCGCGCGCCGAGGCGTGTAGCGCTGAAGAAACGAGTCCGCGTCCAGGCTCTTCCTGATCCCGTCGATCCACCCCCAGCACAGCGCTACGTCCAGCGCCTGCAGGTTGGTGACGGTCGGCTTACCGGATCCCTTCTTGTAGATCCGGACCCAGATCTCAGTTTCGCGGTCGTGATGTGCGCGCAGCCACGTCTCGAACGCCGCCTCGTTCTGGAAAGTCTTGATCTTCTTCGGATCCGGAACGACTGGTGCCATGCAGAGTCAGTCCCGCGCCCAGCGGCTCGTCGCAGCTCAGCGCCTGAAGCCGCCCCGGCCGTCCCTGCCGGCCGTCCGTGACCGGGCGGCGTTCCATACTTCTCCACACGCGCAACAGCGCCAGTACGCATCCGCCGAGGCCACCTTGCTCGTCGTCAAGATGTCGTCCGATCGGCATGTCGGGCAGCGGGACGGAGCCGCGGTGTCATCCGGACGCGAGGGTGAACTCGCTTCCTCGGCCTTGCCGCGTGCGGTCTCGAGTTGCGAGCGCCGCCATCGTTCGGCCATGCTCTGTCCTGAATCCGTCGGATCACCTGACATGAAGGAAGCTCATCGTATCACGCACGGGCTAGACTCTTATCCCGTCTGCGGGCGCTCGAGACGCGTCAGATCGCGGGATACGGACATGAGGAGGAAGCGGTGGGTCTCGGCGGACGATTTCATCTGGTCCTGCTTACGCTGGCGCTGCAGTTCCAGAGCGCACAACCGTCGGTGTCCTCCGGCGGGCTGATCGTTGGCCAGGTAATCGACGTCGGCAGCAAGCGGGCCAGTGGCGGGCGTGGTGGTGGCGCTCGCCGGACCACCCGGCCCCAACGGGCAGCCGCGACCGCCTGTGCTGACCGGTAGCGACGGCGTTTCTTCTTTCGCGACATGCCGCGCGGCAATTACAACATCACTGCCGTCAAGCCCGGATACGTCGACGGTGCACACGGACGCACGCGGCCGGGTGGGCCATCGACGCCGCTCGCGATCAAGGACGGCGAAGGCAGAGGCGATGTCGTCCTGCGTCTATGGCGGCACGCGGCGATCTCGGGGGTCGTCTCCGACGAATCTGGTGAGCGGCAGGTGGGAGTCCAGGTCCGCGCGTATCGCCGCACATCCGCGGGTGGCAGACGGCGATTCGTGCCGGCAGGCGTGGCGTCGACGGACGACCGGGGGATCTACCGGATCGGAACCCTGACGCCGGGGGACTACATCGTTGGAACCGCACCCCGGCACCTTTCAGTGCCACTGTCGCTGATGCGCGACGGCGGGCTCGAAAGTCAACAAATGGCGGCGGAGCTCACGGGGCGCGGCGGCGCGCTCGTCGTGCGAGATGCCGGGTACGTCCTCGGTCCGGGTTCCCCGACCCCGCCACCCCCTGCCGGGGGCCGGCTGGTTGTTTATCCGCCGATCTATCACCCGTCTGCCCCGGCTGGCGAGGCCGCGTCTGTCATTCCACTCCTGCCCGGACAGGACCACGACGGTGCCGACATTCAGATTGCGCCGGTGCCGAGCGTCAGTGTCGCGGGCTTCATCATGGGGCCGGACGGACCGGTAACGGCTACCCCGGTTCGGTTGGTGCCCGCCGGGGCCATGGAAGTACTGGGCGCCGGCGATGGACTCTCGACGATTACCGACCGCCAGGGCGGCGGCTTCATCTTTCCTGCGGTGCCATCCGGCTACTACACGCTCAAGCTCAATCGAGGACTGTCTTCCGGGTTCCCCGGGCGTGGCGGTATTGAGCCCGCTGTCATCTGGGTCGATCTTCCGCTGACAGTTGATACTGAGGACATCGAGAATCTTGGTGTCACAGCGAACGCCGGCATTCGGATCAGTGGGCGTTTCGAGTTCGAGGGCAACCCCTCGCGCCCGCGCGGATCGCTACAGAACGTTCAGATCACGATCTTACCGGCCGATCTCGCCGCCGGAACGCTGGAGCGGCCGGTTGTTGCGCGTCCGAATGGGTTCGGTGAGTTCACATCACCACCGCTTCCTGGCGGACGCTACTACGTGAGGGTCGCCGACTCGCCGGCGGGCTGGATGTTCAAAGCGGCAACCGTGGAGGGCCGCGACGTTGCCGACACTCCCCTCACGCTGTCGTCCGACACAACGAACGTCACCATTGAGTTCACCGACCGCTGGTCCGGTCTCGGCGGCCGCGTGCAGGTCGATCGTGGACCGGCGACCGACGCGGCTGTCGTCGTGTTCCCTACCGACATCGACGCCTGGGGCAGCTCTGGACAGTTCTCACGACGGCTTCGGATGACGCGGGTTGCAGCTGGCGGCGAATACTCCTTCAACCTGCCGGCGGGTGACTACTACGTGATCGCGATTCCCGACGAGCAGGCGGCCGACTGGCAGGACCTCGACTTTCTCGAGGAGGCCAGCCGAGAGGCCATCCGGGTAAGGATCGATGACGGCGAGCGCAAACTCCAGGACGTTCGACTGGGGGTGACACGGTGACGAAAAGCATTCTGGCGCTTCTGTTCCCCGTGATGCTCCTCAGCGTCGATGCGGCCGCGCAGCAGCCACGCGACAACCAGCGACGGGTGTCGAGCGGCACGGCGACGATCACCGGCGTTGTCATGAGCGCGGAGTCCCAGCCCCGTCCCCTCCGTCGTGTTCGCGTCAGGATCAGCGGCACCGAACTCGAAATATCCCAATCCACGATCACGACTGATGACGGCAGGTTCGCGTTCGACTCGCTGCCAGCCGGGCGCTACACCGTATCAGCCGTAAGG
>JACDDJ010000061.1 GCA_013817065.1 Acidobacteriota bacterium | reverse complement strand
GTCCAGACACTGGTGCCGGCGCCCATGGCGAACAAGCGGTGCTCGCCCCGATGCCCGGTCGCGTCGTCCGCGTCCTCGTTGCCGTTGGCGACGAAGTCGCCGTCCGTCAGCCCGTTGTTGTCGTCGAAGCTATGAAGATGGAGAACGAGCTGCGTTCGCCGAAGGCCGGACGGGTCAAGGAACTGAACGTGACGCCAGGCACCTCGGTCGACACCGGGCGCGTCCTGCTCGTCATTGCGTGACCATTACTCCTTGAAGGATGACGCTGAACGACGACGAGCTGCCGGCATCGGGCGCGGACGAGACGCCAACCCCACCTGAACCGCAGCGCGAGCCGCGGCGGGGTCGCCGTGTCCGGAGGGTTTTTCTCTACGCGCTCGCACTCGTCACCGCCGTCCTCGCCGGACTCCTCGTCACCCTCTTCACCGTCGACATGGGCCCCTACGTCAAGAAGGACGCCGAGCGGCTCGCCAGTAACTACCTCGATCGGCAGATGACGATCGGCAGCATCTCGGCGAAACTCACGCCCGGTGCTTTCGTTCTGCATGACGTCGTGATCAAGGGGCTGCGTCCGGAGGATCGTCCGTTCCTCGAGGCAAAGACGCTGACGGTGTCGCTGCCGTGGTGGACCATCTTCAATCAGGAACTCATCATCGAAGGGATCGAGATGAACGACTGGGAGATGGTCATCGAGAGCTTTCCCGGCGGCCGCCACAACTTCCCCCGCGTCAAGGGTCCGCCGAAGGACCCGAAGAAGCCGCAGACAAAGCGCTGGTTCACGACGACGCTGCGCCAGGTGACGGCGTCGCGCGGGCATCTGACGTACGTGGATCACGGCACGCCGTGGTCGATCGAGGCGCCGAACATGCGCGTCCAGGTCTTCCGCCGGCCGACGCGCAACGACTACGGCGGGACGGCGTCGTTCGATGGCGGCACCGTCAAGATCCAGAGCTACGAGCCGTTCAGCGCGCGGATGCAGTCGCGCTTCAGCATGAAGCCGCCGACCCTGCACTTCGATCACATCAACCTTCTGACCGACGGGGCGGTGTCGGTCCTTGATGGCGATCTGCAGATGGACAAGTGGCCGGAGCAGATCTACCGGATCAAGTCGAAGATGGATATTGCGACGCAGAAGAGGATCTTCTTCAACCGGGATCCGTTCACTGCGGCTGGCGACGCCGAGTTCGAAGGCACGTTCCACTACTTCAGTGGCGGGCGCGAGCTCAAAGGCCGCTGGCAGTCGCCGGTTGCTCACGTGAAGCTCGCGGACAACAACTGGCGCTTTCCTGACCTGCGTGGTGATGTGCTCTGGCTGCCCGACCGGCTCGAGGTCACGAAGGCGAAGAGTCGCCTCTATGGCGGCACCGCTGACTTCGACTATCGCATCCTCTCGATGGATCAGAAGTCAGGTCCAAAACGCGCGGTGTGGGACGTGAAGTATCGGGACGTGGATCTCGTGCAGCTCACCGATCTTCTGAACACCGAGGGCCTCCGCCTCGCCGGTCGCGCGACCGGCACCAATCGCCTCGAATGGCCGATGGGGGGCTGGGCGCAATTGCGTGGCGCGGGCCAGGTCACGGTCGAGCCGCCCGCCGGTGTACGCGTGATGACGCGGGAGTTCGATCCGGCGCTCGTGGCGGCGCAAGCAGCGAAGGAACCGGAAGCTGGCCCGTTCAATCCAGGGACGCCGCTCGGTTACGTACCGATCGCTGCCCGGATCGCCTACAAGTTGGATCCCGAGTGGATCACGCTCGGCGACAGCTGGGTGGCCACCGAGAAAACGCACGTCAGCTTCGACGGTCGCACCGCCTATTACAAACGCTCGCGGATTCCGTTCCACGTCACCAGTCTCGACTGGCAGGAAGCGGACCGGGTCTTCGCCGCCGTCCTGACGGCGTTTGGTTCGTCCACCTCCGCCGTCCCGGTCGGTGGGCGTGGAGAGTTCGAGGGGGTCCTCTACGGCGCGTTCGACGATCCCCGGGTCGAGGGCAACTTCACGGGTGAGCAGATGCGTGCGTTCGGCGTCGACTGGGGCCGGGCCGACGCCGACGTGATCATCGAAGACAGCTACGCCAACGTGAGTCGCAGTTCGTTGTGGAGCGGTGACTCCGAGATCAACGCGACCGGACGTTTCTCGCTGGGCTATCCGCGCCGCGATGCCGGGGAAGAGATCAATGCGCGCGTCGTTTTGAAGCGCCGGCCAATGGCCGACCTGAGGACGGCGTTCGAGCTGTACGACTGGCCCGTGGAAGGGCTGGTGTCAGGCGAGTACACGTTGACGGGGAACTACGAAACCCCCTTCGGCACCGGCACGCTGCTGGTTGAAGACGGCGTCGCCTACGGCGAAACCTTCGAACGCGCAACGGCGCAATTGAAGTTCGAAGGCACCGGCGTGCGGGCGCAGCAGTTCGACGTCAGGAAAAGTAGCGGCGGGATTACCGGCGCGGCCTGGATCGGGTGGGACGGCAACTACTCCTTCACCGCTGATGGCGAGAAGATTCCGGTTGAATCGCTCGAGACAACCGAGTTCCCCACCGCGCCGCCGTCCGGAGTTCTGCGCTTCAAGGCCAGCGGGACCGGCACCTTCGAGGTGCCGTCCTACGACGTCAACCTCGGCATCGTCGACCTGTTCGCCGGGGACGAAGGCATCGGCCAGGTCACCGGGCACCTCGCGATGAGGGGCGAGCTGCTGACGGTGGACTTCGAGGCCGCTTCGCCGCGACTCGCGCTCTCCGGCGCCGGGCGCGTGGCCATGACCGACGAGATGGACGCCGAGTTGACGTTGCGCTTCAACCAGACGTCACTCGATCCCTACGTCCGTTTCTTCGAGCCCCGGCTCTCACCGTTCACCAGCGCCGTCGTTGGCGGAACCGTCCGCGTCGCCGGTGAGCTGACCAACGTCGATCAGCTCGTTGTCGAGGCGCGGGTCGAGGATCTCGACCTCACTCTGTTCGACTACAAGTTGACCAATGACGGCGTCATCGAGGTCGACCTCAATCGGCACATCGCCGAGATAGGTCAGCTCAGACTTCGAGGGGACGGCACGCAGCTCGGTGTCACGGGCAGCATCAGTCTCCACGACAACACCATCGACGTGAACGCCACCGGGGATGCGAACCTGGGGATCCTGCAGGGCTTTTTCCGGAACCTGCGAAGCTCCGGGGTTGCGACCCTGACCGCTGGTGTGACCGGCTCGCTCGAACAGCCTGTCTTTTCCGGGAAGGCGACGATCAGCGACGGCCGGGTCCGCTACTTCCCGATGCCGCGCTCGCTCGACACCATCAACGGCACCGTATCGTTCGATGCGGGCGGCATTCGCCTCGACAACGTCGCCGCGACGCTCGGCGACGGCGCCGTTGTGTTCGGTGGGCGGATCGCGATGAACGGGTTCGTCCCTGGCGAATTGAGCCTGACCGCGACCGGCGAACGGATGCGGTTCAACTATCCGGAGGGCTTTCGATCGGAAGTCGATGCGGATCTCACGCTGCGGGGCAGCGTGCGCTCGCCGCTCCTCGCCGGGAACGTCACGGTGCGTGATGCGATCTACGGCCGCCGGTTCGAGACCGATCCGAACTTCTTCAACTTCGGCGGCACGACGCTGCCGGGCGGCGCGCCGGCGCCCGCGTCGGCCGTGCCGCTCAGGTTCGACATTCGCGTGGATGCGCCGGGCGGAAGCCTTCGGGTCGAGAACAACATCGCGAGCATCGCGGCTCGAGCCGATCTGAGGGTTCAGGGCACCTACGATCGTCCGATCCTCTCGGGACGGGTCGAGATCGATCGCGCCAGCATCACCTTTGAAGGCAATCGCTTTGTCACCACCCGCGGCACGATCGACTTCTCCAATCCCAATGCCATCGAGCCGTACTTCGACATCGAAGCAGAGACACGGACCCGCGTGTCCGACCAGACCTACCGCGTCACGATCGGGCTGCTGGGGACGATGCGCAGCTTGATCCCGACGTTCACGTCAGATCCGCCGCTGGCGACGAGCGATGTCATCAGTGTGCTGCTCGGCCAGGATCCCGATCTGCAGAATGCGGAGCTGCGATCATTCAGCGCGGAAGCCGCGTCGAGGAGCGAGGCCGACCTGATCCGCGGTCTCGGCTCACGGCTGCTCGCCAGCCCCTTCTCCGCGCCGGTCGGAAAGATCGCGGAGGAAGTACTCGGCAGCGGCGCCACGGTCCTGATCCGCCCGAATATCGGGACCGATACGGATCCCTTCGAAACGTCGGCGCACATCGTGATCGGCAAGCGCATCTCCAGCCGCGCCTACCTGACCTTCTCGCGCGCGCTCGGCAACAGCAATCGCGAGCAGATCATCGTCCTCGAGTACGACCAGAACGATCGCATCGGCTGGATCATCACGCAGAACGGCGACCAGTCGTTTGCGGTCGACTTCAGGGTCCGGCACGTCTTCTGATGCGATTCCTTTTCGTCCTCGTCTGCGTCCTGCTCACCGCTGACGTCTATGCGCAGCAGCCGCCTGTGCCCGGCAGCCTCTCCGCCAGCGAGCCATCCGGTGCTGCCGCTTACGTCGGCAAGCCGGTCTCGGCCGTTGTCCTCATCGTCGAGGGCAAGCCGCTCAATGACGCCATGCTGCTGGGGCTGATCGAATCCCGCGCCGGCTCGCCGCTGTCGATGGCGGCCGTTCGAGAGACGATCGCGCACCTGTACAGCCTCGGGCGCTTTCAGGAAGTGTCAGCCGAAGCCGTTGCGGACGGTGATGGTGTCCGCCTCACTTATCAACTCGTGCCGGTGCACAGCGTCCAGAGGCTGGAGTTCACCGGCAACCTGGGCCTCTCGAAAGGCCAGCTGCGCGGCGCCGTTGTGGATCGGTTCAGCGCAACGCCCTCGGCAGCGCGAGCGGCCAACGTCGCCGAAATGCTGCAGAACTTCTACTTCGATCGCGGTTACCTGGCCGCCGCGATCCGGCCGGTCGTCGATGTCCGGCACGATCCCGATGCGACGGTGCTCACGTTCGAGATTGAGTCCGGACCACGCGCCAGTGTTCGGAACGTAAGCGTGGAAGGCGAACCGCTGCAGCCCCGCGAACGCTTCCTCGATCGCGTTCATGCGACACCAGGGCGCATTTATCAGCGCGTCGATGTCCAGGAGCAGCTCGCCGAGTATGTCACCCAGATGCACCGCCAGGGTCGGTACGAAGCGAAGGCGAGTCACCGGATCCTGGCGCAGTCTGACGATGGGCGGAGTGTTGATCTGCTGGTGACCGTCGATCCAGGTCCGGCGATCACCATACGGTTCGAAGGGGACCCGCTGCCAAAGGCGCGGCTTGACGAGCTGGTGCCGATTCGGCAGGAAGGCGCGGCCGACATCGACATCATCGAGGACTCCGAGCGGCGGATCGTCCGCTATCTTCAGCAGCAGGGCTACTGGAAGGCGGCCGTGACCTCCGAGCGGCGCGAGGCCAAAGGACAGATCGAGATCGTGTTTACCGTCCGGCAGGGTCTGCAATACCGGATCGATGGCGACGTCGGCCTGAGTGGCAATGCCTCCATCCCGATCTTGGAACTGCGCCCCGCACTGCAGAACCTCGAGGACGGGGCGATCTTCACGACCGCGAACCTCAATGGCGCCCTGTCGTCTATCCGTGGGATCTACCTGCGTCGCGGCTTCGCGCAGGTGAAGGTGGAGTCGGCCGCCAATGAGACCAATACGTCTCCCACCGGTGGCGGCCGTGTGAAGCCGGTCATCGTGATTACCGAAGGTCCACTGATCACCATCGGCACGATCACCTTCTCCGGCAATGCCGATCTATCGACCGACGTTCTTTCCGCGCGCCTCGGCTCGCGTCCGGGCGCAGCGTATTACGAGCCGCAGGTCATCCAGGACCGCGAGACGGTCCTCACGCAGTTCCTGAACCAGGGATTTGCGAGCGCGTCCGTTGACGTTGTTCCGACGATGGTGGACGGCTCACGGTTGAACATCGACTTCAAAGTCACCGAGGGTCCGCAGAGCATCATCGATCACGTGCTGATCGTCGGGAATGTGAAGACGGACATCCGCGTGATCGAGCGCGAGATCCAGCTGCAGGAGGGGCAGCCGCTCGGGCTGCAGGCCATGTTCGAGACCCGGCGGCGCCTCGGAGCGCTCGGCCTGTTCCGGCGCGTCAGGATCGAGGAGCTTCCTCACGGCGAGTCGAACCGCCGCGACGTCCTGATCACGGTCGAAGAGGCACCGTCCACGACCATCGGCTACGGTGGCGGTCTCGAGTTGTCCGAGCGCCTCGCGAGAGGCGAGGGCGGCGGAGCAGTGAGCCAGTTCGAACTCGCTCCGCGCGGCTTCTTCGAGATCGGCCGGCGAAACATTCGCGGCAAGAACCGTTCGGCGAACCTCTACACGCGTCTGAGCCTGCGATCCGGCTTCGATGAGGGCGACGGCGGCGGGCAGTTCAGCTTCCCCGAGTATCGCGTCATCGGCATCTTCCGTGAGCCGCTGACCTTCGGCTGGAACGCGGACGTCACGATCACCGGCGCCGTTGAACAGAGCGTTCGCTCGACGTTCAACTTCGCCAGACGTGGCATCACGGCGGAGCTTCTGCGCCGTCTCAGCCCGCAGGTGCGCATCGGTGCGCGCTACACGTTCTCGAACACGAGGATCTTCGATCAGCAACTTACCGAGGAGGATGACCAGTCCACCATCGACCGCGTCTTCCCCCAGGTGAGTCTGTCGGCGATCGGATCCTCGATTGCGCGCGACACGCGCGACGATGCGCTCGAACCGACGCGTGGCTATTTCATGAGCGCGGAGGGGAGCGTCGCGTCGCGCTTCCTTGGCGGGCAGGTCGGCTTCATCAGGTCATACCTGCAGGCCCAGGGCTATCGCAGCCTGTCATCGTCGCGTCGAGTGGTCTTCGCTGGTCGCGCCGCGGTTGGGCTCGCCGACGGCCTGCCGAGGGAGATCACCACGACGGACGTGTCTGGTAATCCGATCACGCAGGTCATCGAGGACCTGCCGGCCAGCGAGCGGTTCTTCGCCGGCGGCGACACCAGCGTCCGCGGCTTTGCGCTCGACAGCCTCGGGACGGCACGGACGCTGACGCCCAGTGGCTTCCCGCGCGGCGGCAACGGCCTCGTGCTGCTCAACGCCGAACTGCGGTTCCCTGTCATCGGCAACCTCGGCGCGGGTATCTTCGTCGATGGCGGCAACGTGTTCGAACGGGTGTCGCAGATGGACGTTGCGGAGTTGCGGGCCACCGCCGGGTTCGGTCTGAGGTACCGCTCGCCGGTGGGGCCGCTGCGGTTCGACGTCGGCTTCAAACTCGATCGGCGTTCCTACGGGGACACGGATCGGCAGGCGTTTCACTTCAGCTTCGGCCATGCATTTTAGCGAGGAGGCTCGGTCATGAGAATGTTGACAGCACTGCTGGTCGTCATCGCCTTCTCGGTCGGTGTGCGTGCCGAAGTGATCGATCGGATCCTGGCGACCGTCGGTGGGGCGCTGATCCTGCAATCCGACGCGGTTGCGGCCGCGAGGTTCGGCTTCATCGAGCTGCCAGCCCGAGGCAATCCCCTTCAGTTCACGCTCGATCGGCTCATCGAGCGGCGACTGATGCTGATCGAGGTGGACCGTTACGCACTGCCCGAGCCGTCGCGCGCGCGGCTCGACGAACGGATGCAGCAGCTCGATCAACGCATCGGCTCCGGCGAGCGGCTCGACGCCATCCTGAGAGAGACCGGCTTTACCCTCGATCAACTGCGTCTCTATGTTCGCGATGATCTGCGGATCGAAGGCTACGTGGAGCAGCGCTTCGGCGCCGCCTACCGCCCGTCCGATGAAGAGCTCGTGTCGTACTACCGCTCGCACGAGGCCGAGTTCACGCGCGATGGCCGGCTTCGTCCGTTTGACGAGGTGCGCGAGGCGGCGCGCGCTGCGCTGCTGGCGGAGCGGCAGGCGGCGTCGGTTCGTGAGTGGCTGGCAAGCCTGCGCCGCCGGACCGAAGTGAACGTCCTCTACCTCGGACGCTAGCGCCCGGTTCTCGAGGACCTAGCGGATGATCTCGACGCGGACGTAGTCGAGGGCCGCCGATAACAGGCGGCCATCGCCACCAAGGCCGACGTCCGCGGGCCGCTCGGTCCGGCTGAACTCGAGCGTCACGCGATTCACGCCGGCACGCCATGCATCCTCTTCCACCTCGAAGACGACCGTCGTCCACTCCGGCGGCACGGCCACCGGCGCGAATCGTCGTCCGTTGACGACCGGGGTCATCAACTGTGGCGACGCGCCCGGATAGTTGAAGGCCTGCGCCCGAACCTGGACGCGCAAAGGCGCGGCATGGTCGAGCGCGATCAGCAGCGTCGCGGGAGAGGACGACCAGCGGAAGCTGACACCGCCACCTTCCTCCGCTCCGTGCCATCCCTCTTCGAGCCATGGCTCGTCGGCGGTGCCGATATCGATCCGTCCGTATGGCCTGAGCACGTCGCCCAGGAAGCGTTGCGACGACAGCAGGTCGTACGAGCCGATCGGCAGGTCGTTCCGCAGCGCGAACACGAGACTGACCGGGTAGGTGAACGGATTGCCGAACCAGCGATGGAACGCGCGGGCCTGGTGCGCGCCCGCTTCGCCGAACGACAGGGCTTCGCCGATGCGGACGTGGCCGTCCTGCGCCGCGCTCATCAGCGTGAGGTTCCACAGGACGAGCAGTGCGCCGCCCGATGCGACGGTTCGGAGCGGATGCCGGCGCACCACGCCGGTCAGCCAGCTGACGAGGGCCGCCACACCGAGCGCAAACAACGGCAGCGTGCCCTCGAAGCGGCGTCCGCCGTAGCCGGCGCTGCCCCACCAGTCCTGGATCGAGGCATTGAAGTAGGTCATCACCGCGATCGCGGCGAGCGCCGGCACGCCGATCCACGGCCTGCTCACGGCGAACACCACGAGGCCGATCGCACCAAGGTAGAGGATCGGCGACCAGCTGAAGAGTCCATTGCGCGCCGACCACAGGATGTCGACCAGCTGCGGATCCCACCAGCGAATCTGCGGGCCAACCGGAGAGACCGCGAGCAAGGACCCGTAAATCGACTTCCACGCGATCATCTGCGGGATGAAGCCGACCACCGCACACGCCGTGAAGATCCCGCCGGCGACGAGCGTCGCTGTCACCACCGTCCGATCGCGCCGCCGCGCTGCCGACACCAGCATCGTCAGCGCTTCATATGCCGGGAGGATGGCGAATAAGGCGTTCTGCCAGCGGATGAGCGTGATGAATCCGGCGACGAGGCCGAGCAGCGCCCATTGGAGACGCGTCCTGCGCCCGTGCGTCCGGGCCCACATCCAGACGAAGCCGGCGACGCCCGCCATCGAAGGCGCGTGGGTCATGCTCGGTTCCTTGACGATGTACCAGAGCATGAAGGACCCGCAGATCACGAGCGCAACCGCGCCAGCCGCGAGGCGGCGATCGAAGAACAGCGTCGTGAGCTTGTAGGTGAACCAGCAGCCAAGCAGCGCGTAGAACAGTCCTGCGATGCACACCGCCTGGCGATAGGGATACGAGATGCCGTTGGTGCTGACGTCCGCGCCCCCGGCCGCAAGCCGGCCGGCAATCGGATGCGCAGCGGCAAAGAATGGGGCCCACACGATCGCCGGTCCAATCGTCCATGCCGATTGCGCGTAACCGGTGGGGGTGGGGTTGAAGAGATGGGCCTTGTCGCCGAGACCGAGCAGCTTGTAGTCGTTCGTGAACTCGACGTCCCCGTCGAAGGCGATCGAGCGCAGGTAGGCGAAATAGTAGAAGCCGTCACTCTGGAGCCGCGCGCCGAGGTGAATCTGCGCCGCCACTCCGGCGGCAAACAGCGCCGCGAAGAGGAAGGCTGCTATCCGGCGCCGCTTTGGTGCGCCATCCTGACCGCCGCCGCCCGGCGAAGCGAGAACACCGGTGACCGCGGCAACGACTGCGAGCAAGACCAGCGTCCACAGGGTGTGTCGGTCGCCGAGCAGCATCTCGGAGATCGAGCGGCGCGCCACCTCCCGGGTGCAGAGCTCGAAGATGACAAGGGCGAGAACCGTCCACGCCCCGAGGCGCAGGATCCTCACGGACGGACTTTCACGATCCGCAGCTCCGGGCCGGGATGCTCATCGGACGCCGTGAACCGCGCGACCTCCTGCCCGCGCGTAAAGAGCGTCATGTAGGCGGTGAACTCCTCGCGGAACCGGGTCGGGGACTCCAGATACGGGCCGTAGGCCTGCGACGAGGCGATGAGGTAGTCGGCACCGGACGCCACATGCTCCTCGTAGGTCACCTGGCGGAGCTGTCGCACACGCTGGCTCTCGTAGCGGGGTGGGAAGGTCAGGTGATTGCCCTCCTGCACGATGCGTGATCCTTCGGGCACGTTCTCCATGATCCAACGATAGGCCAGGTCGGTTGTGGACTCCCTGGCGATGATGCGATTGAAGCCCACCGAGGTGGCGGCCGGCGGACCGAGCAGCGCGATCGTGAGGCCTGCGATGAGTGCGGTGCGCACGCCGCGGGGAAACTGGTAGCGGCGCAGCAGGCTCACGCCCGAGATCACGGCCGCGGCCGCCAGCACGCACAGCATCGGCACGAGCGGCAGCATGTATCGCGCATAGATGATCCGCTGGTCGGCGACGATCAGAAAGTATGGGATGGTGAAGACCAGCGCGACCGCCCAGGACACTCGCCCTGGACCGCGGAGCGCACGCACCAGTCCCATCAGCAATCCGCCGGTAATGAGCAGCATTCCGGGCATCCCGAACTGGAGCCGGAGGTGCTTCAAGTAGATGATGATGCCCGCTTCCGCCGGCGTCGCACCGGTGCGGTACTCAGCCGTCAGGCTGGCGAAGCGATCCAGGAAGCCCGGAAGATCGAGGATCGTGAACGGAGCCGTGAGGAAGAACGCTGCCGCGGCGGCGCCAATGGACGCCAGCGTGCAGGTCATCCGCGAAGGACGAGCCGACGGTGTCATCCAGCACGCGACCAGTGGCATCAACAACGCGAGCCCGCCGTTGTACTTCACCGCCGCCGCGAGCCCCGCCATCGCGCCCGCGATCGCAAAACTTCGAATCGCCGGACGCTCATGCGCCGACAGCGCCATCAGCATCGTCAACGCCACGAAGAAAGTCAGTGGCACGTCGGTGAGGACGTAGTGCGAGTAGCGGACGTGCAGCGGCATCAGCGCCATCAGCGCGGCCGCCAGCAGCGCGTGGCGTGCGCCCCAGCGCAGCCCGATGCGGAACACCACGAAAACGGTCGCGACGCCGAAGCTGGCGATGACGGCGCGGCCCCACAGGTAGAAGCTGTCGCTCGTCACCTGGCCGAGCGAGTCCCAGGCCCCGGTTACCGATCCAACGATAAAGCGGACCACCGAGACGAGAAACTGGATGTAGATGAGGAGCTGGCCGTAGTCGAAGAAGTGCGGGTTGAGGGTTCCGGCCCTCATCATGCGCAACGCGCGCTCGACGATCTCGGGTTCGTCAACGCTGAGGGCGTGCGGAATGCCATGCCCCAGCGCCCAGAAGCGCAGCGCGGCCGCGACCGCGAGAACGAGCAGCAGCCCGAGACGGGAGGGGCGCATGTCGCTCGCCTCGCGCCATTCGCGTTCAGCCAAGTAGGTTCAAGCCTCGTGTAGGGAAAATCGTAGCTTACTACACGGGTCCGGAGAGCAACCGCTGGTAGAGCGCGATGGTCTGCTGGACGGCCGACGACCACGAGAACTCGCGCTCGACGATGGCGCGGCCCTCGATGCCCATCTGCGTCAGTCGACCGCGATCCTCGAGCGCCCCGCTGATTGCGGCAGCGAGCGCCGCCGGATCGCCGGCCGGCACCATCCAGCCGTTGCGGCCGTTCCGCACCTTGTCTGGAAGCCCGCCGGCGTCGGTGACGACACTGGCGCGGCGGTGCGCCATCGCCTCGAGCGTCACCAGCGAACTACCTTCGTACAGCGTCGGATGCACGAACAGATCGGCAGCTTCGTACCACGAATGGAGCTCGCGGTCAGGAGCCTTGCCGACGAAGAGGACGTTGCCGGACAGTTTCAGTTCCGACAGCAGCGATTCGAGCCGCCCGCGGAATGGACCGGCGCCGACGATGACCCATCGCCAGTTGCCGTGCGAGAGCCGGCCCGAGTGCTCGCGTAACCCGGACAGTGCCTGCGCCAGCAAATGAAAGCCCTTGTTCTCCTCGAGCCTGCCGACGCTCAGCAGCACAACTTCGTCGGGTCCGATGCCAGCCTCGCTTCGCACCCGCAGTCCGTCTGCGGGGTTTGCGAGGGCGTCCAGCTCGGTGAGGTCCAGCGCGTTCGGGATGGTGGCGATCTTCGCATCCGGAACGCCAAGGTGCTGGCGGACGGCTGGCTCCAGCGCGCGGTCGGTTGCGATCACCGCATCCGCGCGCCGCGCGCAGGCGATGACGGCACGCCGAAGTGGCAGGTAAGCGGCCCGCTTC
>JACDDJ010000060.1:5373-12451 GCA_013817065.1 Acidobacteriota bacterium | reverse complement strand
GGCCGGTCTCGAAGAGCATCGACGGACCTGACGCGCCGGTCGATTCGAGGTTGATGTAGGCCGCGAGATGGTCCCGCACCGCCGGATCACTCATGAGCGCTGCGGCGCCCATCAGCCCTTCTTCTTCCGCGTCGGTGACCAGTATGTAGGTCGTCCACTGACGGTCGGCCGTCGCGGCAATCATTCGGGCCGCTTCCAGCGACACCGCGACCCCGAACGCATTGTCGCCGGCCCCCGGAGTGTCGGCCCGCGAGTCGTAGTGCGACAGCAATCCGATCGCTTCGCGGCGTGTGCCAGGCAGGACACCGATGATATTGGCCACCCGAGCCGTCCGCCCGAGCTCGGGCCGCCGGGCGTCGGTCTCCTGCAGCCGCACCTCGTAGCCGAAGATCCGCAGCTGGTCGATGACATACGCGCGCGCACGAGCATGGGCCTCGGTCCCGGGCGGGCGGCTGCCGATGGTGCCAGCCAGCATCTGGACGTGAGCCCGCGCGTTCTGTTCCGAGAAGAGGCCCGGAGTGCGGGAGCAGCTGGCCAGGATTACCAGCGAGAGGAAGAGTGCCGTCTTACCAAGCCGCATCGCCGACAGCGTATCTGAAAACGTGCGATGTGCGACGTGCTACGTGCGGACGTGCTGGGTGCCACGTGCCACGTGCGACGTGCTGCGTGCTGGGTGCGACGTGCGGGCCGCCGTCGCACTGTTCTGGCGACCTCACCCCCAAACGAAGCCAAGAAGTATTCGAGGATCGTCTTGGCGTCGCTTGGCGACCTTGGCGGTGAGGTCTTTATACAGCCTGACAGCGTGACGAGGCGGGACTGAGAATCTGTTCTACTTCTGAATCCTGAGATCGCCGCTGAAGGTGGTGAATCGCAGGGTGGGGCCGCTGCCGTTGCCGATCTCGCCGCTAAAGTCGCGGCGCTTCGTACGGCTGCCCATATCGATCGGCAGGTCGCTGCGGACGCTGCCGCTGAAGCTGTTGAACCTCACCTTGCCGGACGCCGACGCCGGCACGCGTGCCTGGATGTTGCCGCTGAACGTTTCGGCTGTCATCGCCGGCACCTGCCCGGCCGCAGCAGCGTCGATGTCGATGTCGCCGCTGAAGGTCTCGGCGTTGATCTCGCCGGTCACGCCCGTCACTTCCAGCTTGCCCGAGAAGCTGTCCAGGTTCAGCGTCGTCCCCTTCGGCACCTTGATGTCGAAGTCGGTTTCGACGACGTTGTTGTTCTTTTCTTTGTAGTCGGGAACGCGCTTGTTGGCTTCGATCGAGACGGTCGACCCGTTGGTGGTGATCTCGAGCTTGATGTTGTCGAGCCGTTCGCGGCTCGCCCGGCGGACGGCGTGGATCACGACGTCGCCGCCGGATGTTCCCGTGATGCGTACGTCTCCTGAGAAGTTGCTCAACTTCAACGTCCCACGGTCGCCGATCGATACGGTGCGGTCCACCGTTTCGGATTCTTTTTGCGTCGCGAGAGCAGCCTGCGGGGCTGCGAGGGAGAGGACAAGAGCGGATGCAGCCAGTATTCGCATAGTGCTGGCTTAGACGGGGAGGTCCGGCGAAGGGTTCATCGCCATTCGTCCCCAACCGTTGGTTACGACGAACGCAAACTCATCCGCCCGGTGTAGATCGCCATCCCCACAACCGCGTCGATCCCAAGTTCTTCCAACTGAGCGACTTCGGCGAGCGTCGTAATCCCGCCTGCGGCGGTGAGACGGCGGGACGTCGCCGCCTTCACTGACGCGATCGCCTCCATGTCGGTGCCGCCCATCAGCCCCTCGCGGTCGACGTGGGTGTAGAGGAACTCCCCACAATACGGCTCGAGAATGTGGACCGCTTCCGCGGCGGTCATCTCCAGCTGCGTTCGCCAGCCATGGATGACGACCTTGCCGCCACGACTATCCACTGCCGCGATCACACGGTCCCTGCCGACGGCATCGGCTAGCCTGGAGGCGAAGCTGACGTCCACCTGCCCGTCCGCAAACAGTGCGGAACTGACGATGACCTGGGTGGCGCCCCCCTCGAGCACCGCCTGCGCCCGTTCGACCGACCTGATCCCGCCGCCGACCCGGCAGGGCAGCTCACCGCAGATCCGCCGGACGATTGCGTCGTTGGCGCCCTCTGATTTCGCCGCATCCAGGTCGATGAGCTGCACCTTGCTGTACGGACGGAATCGGTCGATCCACTTCTCGATGTCGGTGGATTCGACGGCGAGCCGTTCGCCCTGGACGAGCTGAACGATCCGTCCGCCCTGGAGGTCTATTGATGGAATGAGCATGTGTTCTCGTCTAAAGCCGGATCGGCAGGCCGCTGCCGGCGAGATAGTTCTTGAGTTCCGAAACGGCGTGCTCGGAGAAGTGAAACACCGACGCCGCGAGTGCCGCGTCCGCGCCGCCGGCGGTGAACACTTCGCGGAAGTGTTCGAACGTGCCGGCGCCGCCCGACGCGATCACAGGAATCGACACCGCGGATGCGACCGTCGACGTCAGTTCACAGTCGAAGCCGGAGCGCGTTCCATCCCGGTCGATCGAGGTCAACAGGATCTCTCCTGCTCCTCGCGCTTCGGCTTCGCGGGCCCACTCGACCGCTTCTCTCGCCGTGGCCGAACGTCCGCCCCTCGTGTAGACGCGCCACCCCTTCTCATCGCGTTTCGCATCGATCGCGACGACCACCGCCTGGGACCCGTAGCGACCCGCGAGGGTGGTGATGAGTGAAGGCTCGGCGAGGGCGGCGCTGTTGATGCTGACCTTGTCGGCCCCGGCCTCGATAACCGCGCCGGCGTCCGCTTCGGCGGCGATGCCGCCGCCGACGGTAAGCGGGATGAACAACTCACGTGAGACGTCCGCGATCGTCCGGGCCAGCGCGCGTCGTCCTTCGACCGTCGCAGTGACGTCGAGGACCACGAGCTCATCGATCCCCTCGGTGTTGTAGCGCCTGGCGAGCTCGGCCGGGTCACCGGCGTTGCGCAGCCCCTCGAAGCTCACGCCCTTGACGACGGCGCCGTCACGGACGTCGAGGCAGGCGACGATGCGTTTGGAAAGCATGTCAGGGTCTGGTCATTTCCTGGTAAGCGCGATGAAGTTGCGAAGAAGACGGATCCCCGCGTCGCCCGACTTCTCGGGATGGAACTGCACGCCTGCGACGTGCCCACGCTCGACGACGGCGGCGAACGCCTGGCCATGCTCGGACGAAGCGACACAGTCCGGTGTAATCGGAGCGGCGAACGTATGGGTGAAGTAGACCTGCGCGTGGTCGGCGATCTCCTCGAGCAGCACGCTGGGGCGCACAGCGTCCAGGCGGTTCCAGCCCACATGCGGGACCTTCAGAGGACGCTCCGCGACGATCCTCTCGCAGCGCCCCGATACCAACCCGAGTCCGGCGGCTTCCGGGGCCTCCTCACTGCCTTCGTACAACCACTGCATGCCGAGGCAGATCCCAAACAGCGGCACACCCGCTTCCACGCGTCGGAGAACGGCCTCGCGCCACCCCGCCTCGAGCGCCGCCGTCACACCGAAGTGACCCACGCCAGGGACGACGACGCCCGAGCAGTCCGAGAGATCCTCTGGTGCTCGTGGTGACAGGAGCTCGGCACCCGCGGCAAGAAAGCCCTTCCGAACCGACGTCAGATTTCCGGCGCCATAGTCGAGGAGCGCAATCCTCACAGCAGTCCCTTGGTCGAAGGAAGCATGCGCGCCATGCGCGGATCTTTTGCTGTCGCGGCGCGGAGCGCACGCGCGAACGCCTTGAAGCACGCTTCCACGTGGTGGTGGCTGGATCGTCCGTAGAGGACCTTCAGGTGAACGTTGCCCTTGGCCCCCTGGGCGAAGCCGTCGAAGAAGTCGTTCACCAGCTCCGCCTGCAGGTCTCCGACCTTCTTCACGCGCAGCTTCAGTTCAACGACGCTGTGGATCCGGCCGCCGAGATCGATCGCGGCAACTGCGAGCGTTTCATCCATCGGCATGATGAAGGAGCCGGCGCGGTTGATGCCGCGGCGCGTGCCGAGGGCAGTCGAGACCGCCTCACCGAGAGCGATGCCGACGTCCTCGACCGTGTGGTGCTGATCGACGTCCAGGTCGCCGTCGGCCTTGATCGTCAGGTCGAACGCGCCGTGTCGAGCGACGAGCTCCAGCATATGATCCAGGAAGCGGATACCGGTGCTGATGTCGTAGCGTCCGCGACCATCAAGATTGAGCTTCAGCCGGATCTGCGTCTCGGTCGTGTTCCGTTCGATCAGCGCCCGCCGCACAGGACCTCCTCCACCGCCGCGATGCACGCCTGCGTGTGAATCACGACGCCGGTGGTGATGCGGACGTAGCCTGTGCAGAGCGGATCGCCGGAGCGATCGCGTACGTAGATACCGCGGGCTTTCAGTCCAGTGACCACGTCCTCGGCGGCGTCGCCAAAGTGCGCGAACACGAAGTTGGCCTCGCTCCTGAGATACGTGAGGCCGAGCCGATCGAGTGCTGCATACAGCAGTCGCTTCGATTCGCGGACTTCATTCAGGTACCAATCGTAGTGCGTCGTATCCCTCATTGCCGCCGGCACCGCGAGCGCGGCCGCGATGTTGATGCTGTACGGCGGCACGCACTCGCGAATTCGACCGAGTGTTGCCGGTGTGGCGACGAGCGCGCCGGCGCGGAGTGCGGCGAGTCCATACGCCTTCGAGAACGTCCGGCCGACGACGAGGTTCGGATATCGATCGAGGAGGGACTGCTCTATGAGTGTTTCGCCCCCAAAATCGATGTAGGCCTCATCGACGAAGATCAGTGCCTGCGGGGCCGCGCCCGCAATCGAGAGGACACTCGCACGAGGGATCAGTAAGCCGGTCGGATTATGGGGCGTCGTCAGGAACACGATGCGCGTCGCCGCGGTCACTGCGGCAACCACATCGTCTGCGCCAAACGCGAAGCCCGGCGCGAGCGGAACCTCGACGACCTTACCACCAGCCTTGCGGGACGACCCCGCATACATGTCGAATGCGGGAACCACGATGACGGACTCGAGCGGTGACGGGGACGGCCCACGCAGCGTGGCGAGCGCCGCGGCGAAGATCCCCTCGTCCAGCCCGTTCACCAGGACCACGTAAGACGGCGGCACCCCGAGCAGCGTCGCAGTCGCAGCCGTGGCGTCGGTGTAATCCGGATAGACCGCGGCCATTTCGCGGGTCAGCGCGCCGAGCGCATCGAGAACCGCCTGCGAGCAGCCGCCCGTATTCTCATTGAGGTGCAGCCGGAGCCCTTCGGCCGGCATCGAGAGCTTTTCGTACATCGCGGTCATCGCGCGTCCCTTCCTGATCCCAGTCGCATGCGGACAGATTTCGCATGGCCGGTCAATCCCTCGGCTTCGGCAAGCGCGACCGCGGCGGGACCGATTGCGCGGACGCCGGCGCGCGTGACGCGCTGGACGGTCGAGACGCGCACGAAGTCCGCGGCGCTCAGGCCGCCCCGTCCACGCGCGGCGCCGCTCGTCGGCAGCACATGGTTCGATCCGGACGAGTAATCGCCGAGCGCCTGCGCGCTGTAATCACCGACGAACACCGTTCCCGCGTGGGTCAGCCTCGCCGCGACCTGCTCATCGTCACACACCACGTGCTCGGGTGCGATTCTCTGGGAGAGGCGGACCGCTTCACTGACCGTCCGCGTGATGACGATAGCGCCGTTACGCGTCAGGGCCACACGCGCCGGTCCATTAAGCGGAAGTTGCCGCTCGAGTTCTCTCGCCACGGCCGCGGCGAGCCGGCGCGACGGCGTCAGCAGGATGGCGCGAGCATCGGGGTCGTGCTCGGCCTGCGCGATCAGGTCGGCCGCGATCCACGCCGGATGTCCGCTTGACGAGAGCACCACGATCTCGCTCGGGCCGGCGAAGAAGTCGATCGCGCAATCGCGCGAGACAAGCGCCTTGGCGGCGGCGACGTAGGCGTTGCCCGGGCCGACGATCTTGTCGACCCGTGGAATCGTCTCGGTGCCATACGCCAACGCCGCGATCGCCTGGGCGCCACCAACGCGGAACATCCGGTCGATTCCAGCCTCGAGCGCGGCGAGCATGACCGTCGCCTCCGGCTTCGGGCAGACGGCAATCACCTCGCGCACACCGGCGATCCGCGCCGGGATGGCGGTCATCAACAGGGAGGAGGGAAGCGGGTACCGTCCACCCGGAACGTAGCAGCCGGCGCGCTCGAGAGGCGTCACTCTCTGCTCCACGTTGACCCCGGTCGTGGTGGTGACCCGCCAGCCCCTCGGGACCTGCTTCTGCGCGACGGTTCGGATGTTGCGCGCCGCAAGCCTGATCGCATCACGAACGCCCGGCTCGACGGTCTTCGCCAGGCGTTTCATCTCGGCCCGGCTGATCTCGACATCGCCGTCCAGCTTGTCGAACATGTGCGCATATTCGAGAACGGCCTCATCGCCGCGCTCGCGCACCGCCGACACGATCTGCCGAACGCGTCGCTCGACGCCGGGGTCACGGCGCGACTCGGTATCGACCAGCCGCGTGACCGCGTCCTTGTCGGAACTGTCGACGATGCGAATGACAGGAGTTATCTGATTCATCACAGCACGATCTTGTTCAAGGGATACTCGACGATTCCCTGTGCATTGGCCGCTTTCAGGCGGGGGATGAGATCGCGGACCGTTCGTTCTTCGATGATCGTGTTGAGTGCGACCCAGTCGCCGTCCGAGAGCGGTGAGATCGTCGGACGCTGCAGCGCCGGCAACAGTCCGAGCACAACGTCCAGATCGCTGCGCCGCACGTTCAGCATGATCCCGACTCGTCCCTGCGCCTCGATCGCGGCCCGCAGCAGCAGCGCGACGTTCTGCAGCTTGGTCCGCTTCCATTCATCGGCGAGGGAGTTGGTGTTGCCGATCATCTGGGTGTTGGATTCGAGGACGGTGTCGATGATCCGCAGGCGATTGGCGCGCAGCGAGGATCCCGTCTCGGTCACTTC
This sequence comes from Acidobacteriota bacterium, assembly GCA_013817065.1. Classification (GTDB taxonomy): domain Bacteria; phylum Acidobacteriota; class Vicinamibacteria; order Vicinamibacterales; family 2-12-FULL-66-21; genus JACDCA01. The sequence continues at coordinate 5,512 of JACDDJ010000060.1, read as the reverse complement.
GACGATCGCATCGGCGAGCACCGGCGGCTTGACCTCGGTGGCGCCCCAGGAGAACTCGACGTTGACGTTGACCCCGTGCCGCGCGAAGTAGGCCTGCGAAGCGCGCACCAGCTCGGTCGCGACCGTGGCGCCTTCGAGA
>JACDDJ010000060.1:0-5363 GCA_013817065.1 Acidobacteriota bacterium | reverse complement strand
ATCCTGGACCGTGCGGTAGCGCGACTCTTCGGGAACCGCGAGCACCCACCGCACCTTGCCGAAGCTCTGTTTCGCGTAGATGAGATCAGCAAGCGGCTGGATGGTAGCGCTACCGCCATTGGCGGCGGCGTGCTCTGCGATCCAGTCCTGGCCCGTCAGACCCGCGTCGAGAACGCCATCTCCGACGTAGCGGGCCATCTCCTGCGCGCGGATCAGCATGCAGTCGATCTCCGGGTCATCGATTGCCGGGAAGTAGGATCGCGTGCTGGCGTAAATGTTGAACCCAGCGCGGGCGAAAAGCTGGATGGTCGCGTCCTGGAGCGAGCCCTTGGGCAGACCGAGTTTGATCTTGTTCATCACAACTCCTCGCTTCGGAAGCAGGTCCGGGTTCCGGTGTGACACACCACCTGCTCACCCTCGCACTGCACCTTGAGCAGGAGCGTGTCGTCGTCGCAATCGACGAGGCTCTCGACGACGCGGAGACGGTTGCCGGAGGTTTCACCTTTCATCCACAGCTTGTTGCGGGTGCGGCTGAAGAAAGTCGCGTAACCTGAGGCGCGCGTTCGCGCGAGCGCCTCCTCGTTCATGAAGCCGACCATCAACACCTCTCCGGACGTCTCGTCCTGGATCACGGCGGGGATGAGCCCTCCCAGCTTTGAAAAATTCATATCAACTTTCAACGTCCAAACTCCAGCCCCCAAGGGGTACAAAGAAAAAGGCCCTGCGGGATTTCTCCGGCAGGGCCTCGGTGGTGCGCGTTTCTAGATATCTAGTTCATCGTGCGCACGAATACCGGCCCGCCGGAGCAGGAATGATGGTGGACGGTATGGCGCAGAGACGAGAACACTTCAAGAGGCTATCGCTCTTGGAGACTCGCGTCAACCTTCGAACCCTGGCCGCCTATCTTCAGAAGCATGCTTAAGGCTATAATCATGACCATGATTATGGTCAACATATTTGACGTAAAGGCTAAGCTGTCCGAGTATCTCGAGGCGGTCGGGCGGGGTGAGCGGGTCATGATCTGCAAGCGGAACCGGCCAATTGCGGAGCTCCGGCGGGTGGATGCGGCGCCTGCCGCGCGGCGGCTTGGCACCGCCGTCGGTACCGTCACCATCCCGGCGTCGTTCTTCGAGCCGCTGCCCGACGATGTGCTCGAGGGGTTTGAGGGCCGTCCACCGCGGAACGAACGGGCGTCCAGGGGAGCAGAATCAAGTGCAACCCACGGTCCGAAGAACCGGCGGCGCAAGTGAAGCTGTTGCTCGATACCTGCACCTTCTTGTGGGCGATCTCCGAGCCGGACCGGCTGCCGCAACGCGTCGTGGACGCGATCCTGGCGCAGGAGAATGAAGTGTTTGTCAGCGCCGCGTCCGCGTGGGAGATCGTGATCAAGACCGGCACCGGACGCCTCGAGTTTCGCGGCGAGGTGGATCGCTTCGTCCGCGAACAGCGCGAGGCGGCGGGGTTCGCGCCGCTGGCGATCGACGAGGAGTCCGCCCTGCACGTATCGCGCTTGCCGGTCCTGCACCGCGATCCGTTCGACCGGATGCTCGTGAGCCAGGCGATCGTTCATGGCCTGACGATCCTCACACCCGACCCGTTGGTGATTCAGTATCCTGCCCGCACGGCGTGGTGACGCGGCTACACGCTCGCCTCGCGCAGCAACTCGCGTCCGGTCTTTGGCGTAGGATATGCCGATGAGAACGCTCGGTTTTCTGATCGTTTTCGTGGGATCGATGATGAGCGCCGTGGCGCAGACCAGGCCAGCGGCGCCACAGCCCGCGACGGGAACGGCGCGGATTCGCGGAACGCTTATCGACGCAACTACTGCCACGCCGGTCCGCCGCGCGTCGTTGCGTTTGCAGAGGGTGCCCTCCACGCGCGATACCTGGACGACGATCAGTGACGCGAATGGCGCGTTCGAGTTTCCGTCGCTCCCGGCCGGACGCTTCGCGCTGCAGGCGACGAAAGGCGGCTACATCACGCGCTCGGCAGGACAGCGAACGACGACGGATGTGGTGAAGCCGATCGAGGTGGCGGAAGGACAGACCGTCAATCTGCCACCGATGACGCTGCCGCGAGGGGGCGTGATCACCGGCAGGATCGGTGACGAGTACGGCGACCCAGGGCCCGAGATCACCGTGCAGGCGTTCCGCTCGGAGTACATGCAGGGGATGAGGCGGCTCGTGTCAGTCCGTTCAGCGAGGACAAATGACATCGGCCAGTTCCGGATCTACGGGCTGCAGCCGGGTATCTACTACGTCGCGGCAAGCGCGCTCGGAGCCGAAGGCAATCCTCTGCGGATGATGGAGCCGGGAACGGAAACCGTCCGGGGAGGCGGTGGTCTCGCGCCGACGTTCTATCCAGGAACGGTGGCGGCAGCAGAGGCGCAACGCATCGAGGTCGCGGCCGCTGTTGAATCAACCGGCGTGGACTTTGCGCTGAACCCGGTGCGACTGGCGCGCATCTCGGGCGCCATCGTCGACAGCCGCGGCCGGCCCGCAGGCGCCTACGCGGTGATGTTGAATCCAGCCCGGCTCGATGGTGCTCGGCTTGGCGGAACCACGATGGCGGAAGGTGATGCGAATGGCCGCTTTGACCTCGCCGACGTGGCGCCCGGGGACTATCGACTGGACGTCTACGCGAAGGCTTTCTTTGAACGGATCGCGGAGACGGGCAGTCCTGGGAAGGCGCGCGCCGCCGAGACGTGGGAGTTCGCCAGCGTCCCGATCACGGTCGCGGGCGATGACGTCTCCGGATTGTCGATCAGGCTGACATCGGGCCACAGCATGAGCGGCCGCGTGCTCGTCGAGGGAGCAGCTGCCGGCGCGGAGACCTTCAGCGCGATGGGACTCTCAGTGATGGAGCCGATCGTCGGCACATCAGCGACGCTGCTTGCCGTCGGCGCATCGGTGCAGGACGATGGCAGCTTCAGTGTGCCGGGCTGATCGGCCGGCGCATCGTGCGCATGTCCGGCCTGCCGCGCGGGTGGGCGCTGAAGACCGTTCGAGCCCGTGGCGTGGACGTCACCGATACCGGGGTGGAGATCTCCAACGGCGTCGAAGACGTCGAGGTAGTCGTCACCGCGACTCCCACCACTCTTACCGGCGTCGTCACCGATTCCGCCGGACAGCTCGCCCCCGGCGCGTGGGTGGTCATCTTCCCTGAGGAGCGCGAGCAGCGCAGCGGACCGCTGAGCCGGTTCGTCACTTCGGTTCGCGTCGATTCGAGTGGAGTCTTCAGACTGGCGGCGTTGCCGGCGGGGCGCTACTTCGCTGTGGCGCTCCCGATGCTGATCGATGGCGAATGGGCCGAGCCGGCTCACCTCGAGGCGCTCGAAGCGCGCGCCGTTCGATTCACGCTGGCCGATGGGGAGTCGAAGAACGTCGGCTTGCGCCTGGAATGACAGGTGCGAGCTCAATTGCCTTTCGTCCCTCGGCGCGCGGAAACATCGGGCTGCTGACGACAGCAGCTTCGGCGTAGCCTTGGCCGAGAGCGACCGGGTCGCGCCGTTGCCACGCTTCGGTTTGCCGGCCGATGAGGGCATGGATGTCGGGCATGTATGTGACCTCGCCGCAATACTACGCCCGTTGCGCTTACAGGTTGCCTCGGTCTACTCGGAAACAGAGAGAAGTTGAACTGCGTCCGGTCCCGCCCCTGGTACTGCAGCCAGCGGAATGGTGCGGTCGAAGGTGGCCAGTGCGCCACCGCGTTTGACCGCCAGCCCGAGCAGGTAGACGTCGGTCACTCACCCTTTCTCACCGCTCGCTCACGACTTCCCTTTGGTGGTCCCACTATGGTGAGCCATGGTCCGAATCACGATCGTTCTGCTCGCGTTGACTAATTTCGCCCTGTTCGCGATCGCGTTGCGCCTGTTGTTCGCGCCGGAGCGTCGCGCGCCGCTTGCGACCAGGCTGATGGTGGCGGTCGGCTCGGTGGTGACCTGCCTACACGTGTATGGACTTGCCACTTCTCCTCTCACGGTCCGCGCCGTGACAGCTGCGGCTGGCCTCTACGTTCTTTCCGGCGGGCTGTTTCTGTGGGCGGCGCGAAGCGTCCGCGGTCGCGGCTTCCGCCTTGCCTACGTCCCGGGGACGCCCGGCCCTGTCTTCTCAGGCGGACCCTATCGGTGGTTCCGCCACCCGCTCTACCTGTCCTACACACTGGCCTGGATTGCGGGCGCGGTGGCCGTGTTGAGCATCCACTTGCTCTTCACCGTGGCCGCAATGGGGGCGTTCTACGTCGGCGCCGCGTATCGGGAGGAGCGTCAGATGCTGCGCAGCAGCGCCGGCGCGGAGTACCGCGCGTACCGTCGTCGAACCGGCGTCTTGCTGCCTAAGGTGCTGTTTCTCGGGCGCGCGCCGTAACGGCACGCGACGTCGACACGCTCTGGACGTTCGCCGACGACGCGGCCAAGGATGCGCAGCCGCGCAGCCGCGAGGTCGATCGTCCGGTGGCGATGCTCTATGCGGCCGCCGCGCGAGCGGAGGCGCTGGAGATGAATCGCGACGGGCGCTACCAGGAGTCAGGTATCCGGCTGCGACTCACATCCGAAAAAATTGCCGAGTATGCCGCTGATGATCCCGTGCTGGGCGCGCACATCAGGGACCTGCGCGAGCGCGAACATGCCGATGGCATCCGCGCCCATGTCTCCCGGCGCGAGGAAGCGCAGCCGCAGGAAACAAGATCTGACCCCTGACTCCTATCGGGTACCCGGGAGCGGACGCAGGAAGCGCTGATACGCCCAGTGCGCGACGCGTGCACCCTGGCGCCGGCCTTCATCGTCCCCCGAACGGAAGTGGATGCCCTGGTAGATTCGGACATCGACGATGTCGTCGAGCGCGTCCGACAGGCGGACATACGGCCGCGGGTTCGTCGTCAATCCGGCAACCGAACTCGCGATCGAGAAGTTCACATCGCCAGTGCCGAGGATCAGCTCCACGGTCGTGAGGATCGAGGACGCCAGACAGTTGGCCCCGGACGAGTACTCGGGATAGGGCGGGGTTCCCGTGAGTCCCAGGAACGGTACCCAGTCAGGATCGCCGACGGTGTCGCGATTGCCATCGCTGTCGCCCTCACGGATGGCCGTGATCGGCCGCCAGAAGTTGAAGTGATACTTCGAGTCATAGATCGTCATCTGCGCGTCGGCCGCCGCCATGCTGGCGAGTGCGAAGAGCCGCGCATTGTCGCCGACGCTGGTGATGTTCGAGGTCGCGATCCCGCGCAGGGCGCCGTACCAGGTTGCGATCGGATTCGCCGTCCAGAAGCGAGCCAGATCAGTCTGCGCCGCGGTCCGCGTCGTGCTGTTGATCGACCCCACCGATTTCACTTCTTCGTACTCGCGTGCGTAGACCTTGCTCACCATC
>JACDDJ010000553.1 GCA_013817065.1 Acidobacteriota bacterium | reverse complement strand
GCAGGAGATCGGTCGCGTTATTCACCCGGTTCTCGCGACCGGTCAGATCGAAGGCGGTGTTGCCCAGGCGATCGGCTGGGCCCTCTACGAAGATGTCGTCTGGCGCGAAGGCCGGATGGCGAATGCGCAGATGACCAACTACATCATGCCGACCTCGGCGGACCTGCCGCCGATTCGCGTCTTCTTCGACGAGGTTCCATACGCGCATGGTCCAGGGGGCGCGAAAGGGATCGGAGAGTTGCCAATGGACGGCCCGGCCCCCGCGATCGCGAACGCAATCGCGCATGCGCTCGGAGCAGACGTTCGGAAAATCCCGGTTACGCCTGAGCGGATAGCCGAGCTCCTGCAAGGAACGTATGCCTGAACGGCTGGTACGGCTGGAGTTCACCGTCAACGGAACCGCTGTTGCCGTAGACGCGCACCCGATGGCGCGACTGCTCGACGTGCTGCGCACACAGCTGCATCTGACCGGGACCAAAGAGGGTTGCGGTGAAGGTGAGTGCGGCGCCTGCGCGGTCACCATCGACGGATCGCTCGTGAACAGCTGCCTCATACCAGCCATCCAGGTCTCGGGCTGCCGCGTCGCAACGATCGAAGGGATGGCGGAGAAAGACGACCTACAGAGGATCCAGCAGGCGTTTATCGATCATGGCGGAGCGCAGTGCGGGATCTGTACGCCCGGCATGGTGCTCGCTGCCGCCGCACTGCTCGAACGCAATCCCAACCCGACACTGGCCGACATGCGCCAGGGCCTCGCAGGGAACCTGTGCCGTTGCACCGGCTATATGCGGATCTTCGAGTCGGTGGTCGCCGCGATGAGGCCATCCGCGTCGTGAGGAGCTGGCTGGCCCAGTACGCAATGGAATCGGCCGCGTCGCTCGACGAAGCGCTGCGCCTGCTGGCACGCGAGCCGGGCAAGTGGACGCCGTTTGCGGGCGGGACCGACATCATGGTCCTGCTCGAGGCCGGCAAGCTGCCGAAGCGAAACTTCCTCAGCATCTGGAGCGTTCCTGGCCTGAGGGAAATTGTGCACTCCCCCGACATACTCAGCATCGGGGCCCTCTCGACATACAGCGACCTTCTCGCGGACTCGATCCTTCAGTCTGAATTCCCTCTCTTGTGCGCGGCGGCACGCGAAACCGGAGCGCTCGCGATCCAGAACCGCGGTACGATCGGCGGCAACATCGCAAACGCATCGCCAGCGGCGGACGTCCCGCCGGCGCTGCTCGTCTACGACGCCACACTCGAGATCGCCTCGACCCGCGGCCGCCGCCGGGTCGACTACGCTCGCTTCCACACCGGTTACAAGCAGATGGATCTCGCGGCGGACGAGTTGATCGTAGCGATCCTGCTTCCGCGTGGCCGATCGGATTGGAAGCAGACGTACCGCAAGGTCGGCACACGCCGTGCGCAGGCGATCTCCAAGATCTGTTTCGCGGCCGCTGCGGACATCCGGGACGGCTCGGTTCACGACGTGCGGATTGCGCTCGGCAGCGTAGCTCCCACCGTCATCCGCGCCACATCGGCCGAAGCGGCCTTACGCGGACGACACCTCGAGCCTGACACGATACGAACCGCGCGCGCGGCGCTGGCTCGCGACATCTTGCCCATCGACGACATTCGTTCGACGGCTGTATACCGGCATCTCGTCGCCGGCAACCTTCTCGAGGGATTCCTTTCATGATGCAATTCTTTGCGGCGGTCACAGCGATCGTCCTCGTGCTCGCCGGACCGGCGGCCGGACAAAGCCCCACCGTTCCCGCCGGTGCACAGTCAGCGGCCGTCGAAGCCGCACTCGCGAAGGTCGCTCCCAGCCTCGTTCGCATCCACGTCGTCACCATCAGCCATGCCGACGGCCGGGAGATCAAGCGCGAGGCCTCCGGCAGCGGGACGATCATCACACCTGAAGGTCACGTTGTGACCAACCACCACGTTGCCGGCAAGACCAGGTCGATCATCTGCACGCTTCCGACCCGGGAGGAAGTCCCGGCCGACCTCGTCGGCACGGATCCGCTTTCCGACATAGCCATTCTGAAGTTGCGTCCTTCGGAGCCGCGCGTATTTCCGGTGGCGACCTGGGGCGACGCAACCACGCTGAAGGTCGGCGACCGCGTGCTCGCGCTTGGCAGTCCCCTCGCGCTGTCGCAGTCGGTGACGATGGGGATCGTCAGCAACACCGAGATGATCATGCCGGGCATGTTCTGGCCGTTCAATCGAATGACGCTTGACGGTGAGGACGTTGGCTCCATCGTTCGCTGGATCGGTCACGACGCAGCCATCTTCGGCGGCAACTCCGGCGGTCCGCTCGTCAACATGGCGGGCCAGATCGTCGGCGTCAACGAAATCAGCATGGGACTCGCCGGCGCGATTCCGGCCGACCTCGCCAAAGAAGTGGCAGCTGCACTCATCAAGGAAGGCCGGGTGCGACGCGGCTGGATCGGCCTCGAGATACAGCCGTTGTTGAAGTCGTCCAATGCGAACCGCGGCGCACTCGTTGGTGGCAGCATCGCGGATTCTCCCGCGGCGCAGGCCGGATTCAAGTCGGGTGACATTCTGCTGAAGCTCGCCGGACGGGAGGTGTCGGTTAAGTTTGCGGAGGAGATCCCGCCCTTCAACCAGCATGTGATGCGGCTCCCGCCCGGGAAGCCGGTCGAAGCGGTCGTCATGCGCGATGGCAAGGAGACGACGCTCAGGGTGACCCCGACCGATCGCGAGAGCGTCGAGGCCAGGGTTCGCGAGGTGACGCCACTTGGAATCACGGCGTCTAACCTTACGTCCTGGTCGGCCAAGGAACTCCGCCGCTCCGGAACTGCCGGCGCTCACGTGCGCGGCATCCGTCCCGGGGGCGCCGCAGACGATGCGAAGCCGTCGCTGGAGGCGAACGACGTGATCCTGTCGGTGGACGGCGAGGACGTCAAGGACGCCGAGGGCCTCATCACGCTCGCCGAGCGCGTCGTTCGCGGCCGTGTCGAACCGCTGCCCGTGCTGGTTGCCTTCGACCGGAGAGGGCAACGGATGTTGACGGTCCTCGAGCTTGCCAGGCCTGGGCTCCAGGATCCCGGAATGGAGGCCCGCAAGGCGTGGATCCCGGTCGTCGTGCAGGCGATCACTCCCGAGCTCGGACAGAAGCTCGGTGTGCCGGACCGCGCCGGCGTGCGGGTGACACGGGTTCTCGGGCGCTCCGCGTCAGCCGGCGGGCTGGAAGTGGGCGACCTGATCTTCGCCATTGACGGTGATCCTGTCGAGGCGAGGCAATCATCCGAGGCCGACGTGTTCGACACCATGATCCGGCAGCGGAAGATCGGAACGACCGTCACGCTGACCACGGTGCGCGGCAAAGACGAGCGCATGGTGAAGGTCCAGCTCGAGAGCTCGCCCAGGCTTCCTCGCGAGATGAAGAAGTACGAGGACTCCAACTTCGAGTTTCGCGTCAGGGACGTGGCCGAGATGGACCGTGTGGAGCTCGGTGTGCCGGCCGGCGAGAATGGCGTCCTCGTCGAGTCGGTGAGTGAGGGTGGATGGGCGGCGCTGGCACATCTTGCGGATGGCGACGTGATCCTCGCGGTGCAGAACGACCTCGTCGGCGACGTCGCGGAACTGCAGAAGAAGATGGAAGCGATTGCCGCGTCGAAGCCCTCGTCGGTGGTGCTGCACGTGCGGCGTGGATTTCGAACGTTTTTTGTCGAGATGCAGACGGGTTGGAGCTGACGCTGAGGGTGCGGGGGGACTGACGCCTAGGGTGCGGGGCA
>JACDDJ010000552.1 GCA_013817065.1 Acidobacteriota bacterium | reverse complement strand
GATCGGCGGAAGGCGGTCGAAGTTGTACGCCGGCGGGGGCGAGCTGGTCGCCCACTCGAGCGTGTTGCCCTCCCACGGATCATCGCCTGCGGGCTCCCCGTTGATGAACGTGGCGACCACGTTGATCAGGAACGGAATGATGCTGACCGCGATCATGAATGCGCCAACCGTCGACACCATGTTCAGGAGGGTCCACCCCGCATCGGCGCTGTAATCGCTGATGCGTCGCGGCATCCCGTCGAGGCCAAGCTGGTGCATCGGAAAGAAGGCCAGGTTGAAGCCGATGAAGTGGATCCAGAAGTGGATCTTGCCGAGCGGCTCATTCAGCTTCCGCCCGAACATCTTCGGGAACCAGTAGTACATCGCGGCGAAGACGCCGAACACCGACCCGCCGAAGAACACGTAGTGGAGATGGGCCACCACGAAATAGGTGTCCTGCACATGGAAGTCGATGGGCGGTGACGCCAGCATGACGCCGCTGATGCCGCCGATGAGGAACATCGACAGAAACCCGAGCGCGAACAGCATCGGCGTCGCGAGGATGAGCTTGCCGCGCCACAGGGTGGCCAGCCAGTTGAACATCTTGATCCCGGTCGGGATCGCGATGAGCGCCGTCATGAAGCTGAAGAAGGGAAGCAGGACGCTGCCGGTCGTGAACATGTGGTGCGCCCAGACGCTGAAGCTGAGGAGACCAATGGCGATGGTGGCGAAGACGAACGCGCGGTAGCCGAACAGCGGCTTGCGACTGAAGACGGGTAGGATCTCGCTCACCACGCCCATTGCGGGCAGGATGACGATGTACACCTCGGGGTGGCCGAAGAACCAGAAGATGTGCTGCCACAGAACCGGATTGCCACCGACGCTCGGGTCGAAGAAGGATCCGCCGTAGTTGCGATCGATGAAGAGCGCGATCAGGCCGGCGGTGAGGACCGGGGTTGCCAGGAGGATGAGGACCGCGGTGACGAGCACCGTCCACACGAAGATCGGCATCCGGAACAGGGTCATGCCCGGCGCGCGCATCTTGAACACGGTCGTGATGAAGTTCACGGCGCCGAGGATCGAGGCGGTCCCCACCAGCAGCAGACCGATGATCCACAGGTCGGTGCCGACGCCCTCGGCTCGGTTCGTCAGTGGCGTGTAGCCGGTCCAGCCCTCGGCCGCGGCGCCGCCGAACAGATAACCGCTGAAGATCAGCAGCCCACCCAGGGGCAAGAGCCAGAAGCTCAGCGCGTTGATGCGCGGAAAGGCCATGTCCGGGGCGCCGAGCTGGAGCGGGACGATGTAGTTCGCGAAGCCGCTCAGCGCCGGGATGATGAACAGGAACAGCATGATCGTCCCGTGCATCGTGAAGGCCTGGTTGTAGGTGGCCTGGTCGAGGAACTGGATCCCCGGAATGGCGAGCTCGCTGCGGATGAGCAGCGCGAGGATGCCGGCGGCGAAGAAGAACAGGAAGCTGTTGGCGATATAGAGGATCCCGATCTTCTTGTGGTCGACCGTCGTCAGCCATTCAAGGACCCATGAGCGCCGGTAGGTACTGGCGCGCGGTTCGAGCGTGGTGGTTGCCATGTCTTCGCTGGGCTCCGCTACTCGGTGACCGTCACGTCGCCCACCATCGCCTGTTGATGAGCGTCGCAGATGAACCGGAACTCACCGGCCGGAAGTGCCGGGACGTTATACGTGATGGTACCGGGCTCATTCAGGAACTCGCCCGTGAAGATCGGCTCACCGCCGTCGTAGATGGCGACGTTATGCGGGACGGCCTCCTGGTTCTCGAAGGCGATGCAGAAGTCAGTCTCGGCCGGCACCTCGAACTCGCCGATGTCGAACTGCGTGTTATTCGCCTTGATTTCGATCGTGGTGGTGCATTCGCCGCCGCCGGTCGGCGGGGGCGTCTCGCCGCTTGCCAGGGCCGCGATTCGCTCGTCGTAGGCCGGGCGCTCCATTGCATCGACCACGAACTTCATGTCGGCGTGCTGCAGTCCACAGAATTCGGCACATTGCCCGGCATAGGTACCCGCCTCGGTGATCGTGAACTCGAGCTCGTTGTCGCGGCCGTTCGCTCCGAGATCGATGAGGTCGCGCTTGATGAGGAACTGCGGGACGTAGAACGCATGGTTCACGTCGATCGAATTGAGCACGAGCCGCACCGGCTCACCCACCGGGACGGCGAGCACCGGCGGCTCCCCGCCCTCGGCATTGACGATGAGGCCGTCCTCGTATCGGAAGGTCCAGTTCCACTGGAACCCGTCGACCTGGATGACGACGCCAGGATTCTCGGAGCGCGCCTCGATCTTACCGAGCGTCGCCATGCTGAACCCGAACAGGATGAAGACGATGACGGTCGGGATCACGGTCCAGATGATCTCCACCTTCGTATTCCCGTGATGCTGCTCGGGCAGCGTATCGTCACCAGGCTGGCGTCGATAGCGAACGATCGCATACAGGATGAAGCCCTCGACCGCCACGAAGACGATCCCCGCCAGGATGAGCACGATGATGTACAGGTTGAAGACGTCCCGACCGACCTCCGTCTTCGGCTCCGGCGGAAGGAGACAGCCGGCGAGCAGACCGATGAGGAGCATGGATGCGCTGGCGCGGAGAATCTTCCGCAGCCGAGGATTGGCCACCATTCGTTGCATCAGATGGTCTCGAGGCTCCTGGTTCAACCGACACGTCGTGAGCGCGGTGGGATCAGGCACGCACGCACAGTGGGGCTGACGGCGGCACGGGCACATTGTAGCGAAGGCCGCCACCACGGCGCCACCCGTCTCGGCGGCGGTTTGGACTGGCCCGGAAACGTACGGTCAACCGGGGCCGATGAGCTCCGGGCAGGCAGGGTCTTCATGCGGCAGCACCGGCCGCGCCTTGATGCTGAACCGGCGATCCCCGTCATCGGTCCACAGCGTCGCCTGGTTCGCGGCACCCAGTTCGGTGAGCCATGTGACACCCAGCTCGCCACCGACCACGCCGCAGCGAGTGCCATCAGCGAAGCTGGTCTCCACCTCGCCAAACGCCGCGGGGTCATCGTCGGTCGGCCAGTCGCGGACCTGCGGGGCCAGGTCGCCGCCCTCGACCGGCTCACCGGTCACGTCGCGGACATACAGTCGGAACGCCTCGGCTTCGTACGGTTGCCATCCCTCGCTCTCCCAAGCATCGGTCGGGAGCCAGCTGTCCAGGGTCATCAGACCGTCGTTGAGCTGGCCGAGGATGCGGTGGGCGTCGATCTCGGCCGAGCTCATGCCGGGCGGGGGGTCCATATCGGCCATCAGCGTGCCCAGTCCGTAGACGCTGACCGTGACATCCTGACCACCGGCATTCAGCTGGAATCGCGTATCGCTCGCGTCAGCCACGACGCTCTGCGCGCCACGAAGCTCCAGGTCCGCCGTGAAGAGATTCGTGTCCTCGACGCCGCCCAGGACGGCCTGGATCCCTGACTCGGTCAGCGTCCGCTCGATGAGGGGCGGATATGCCGGTCCGGGAAATTCGAGCGTCTGGACGCCCTGCATGATGACGCGCCCGTCCCCGAGCATGACGAAGGATGGAAGATTCGTGACCATGAACTGGACGGGGACCATGCCGCCGGTGTAGTCCACCACGAGGATCGCCTCATCTCCGGTCGGATGATCGATCCCTCCCGGATCCTCGCCGCCTCCCCCATCACTCGCGGAGGGAACCGAAGCGTCGGGCGTTTGGCGGATGGGTCCTCCGGATGAGCCGCCCGGTGCCGCGCAGGCGGCGAGAACGATGGGCATAACAAA
>JACDDJ010000551.1 GCA_013817065.1 Acidobacteriota bacterium | reverse complement strand
GCGTCCAGCACTGGGAGGCGCACCACGAACTCGCTGCCCATCCCCGCGCCCTCGCTCTTCGCCTCGACGCGACCTTCGTGCAGCTCAATCAACCGCCGCACAATTGTCAGCCCTAAGCCAAGGCCGCCCCCGGCACGGTCCGGACCACGAGGGGCCTGCGTGAACAGGTCGAAGACGTTCGCGAGCAGATGAGTCGGGATGCCAACTCCGTTGTCACGCACGCGAACCAGTGCGCCCTCGTGGTCCCGCTCGAGCGACACCTCGATGCGACCGCCGAGATTGGTGTACTTGGCCGCATTGACGAAAAGATTTGAGAAGCATTGTCCTAAGCGCACCGAGTCCGCCATCACATAGATTCGCTCCACAGGCTGTGACACCGAGACGACATGCTTGCGCATGCTGAAAAGCCCCTGCGCGACCTCTAAGGCCTGTTGCACCTCTATGCCAAGGTCCAACCGTGTCCTCTGAAGCGTAATCTTGCCCTCGTTGATGCGAGCCAGGTCTAACAGGTCGTCCAGCATTTGCTTCATGTGCCGCGCCTGACGGGTCGCCACCTCCAAGGCTCCCTTCCGAGCCGCGCCGTCTGCGGGGCCTTCTTGAAGCAGAAACAGTGCAGTGGAAATGGCGCCGAGCGGGTTGCGCAGTTCGTGACCGAGCATCGCCAGGAACTCATCTTTAGAGCGGTCGCTTTGGGCAAGCCGGTCAGCATAGGCCTGCAGGGTCTGCTGGACGCGGACAAACTCGCCCGCTGTCACGCGAACCATCTCGTTGAAGTATTGGATGATCACTCCGCGGTCGCGCTTATCGAGGCGATGGTCCGGCTCCAATTCCTCCAAGACGACTTCCTGAAGGATGTGAAATTCCAGAATCAGCTCTTCCAGCGTGTAAGTAGCTTGATTCGCCCGCTCCTCGCCATGAATCGTTGGATAGGCCAAGTCCCTCGCTGCTGTTCTAGGGTCCGTCCGGTCGCCAAGAACTTTCGCCATCACTTCAAGCATCTTCGCGAGGCTATCGCGAAGAATAACTTTCTTCGCGTCGGCCGCCGGGGGGACCTCCGCGCGTACACGCTCGTCCCACCGGGCCATGATCGTCGGTATCAGTTCTTGAAGGCGCTTGGCGGCAAGATTCTCAGACATGGGGCACACCGCTTAGAGTCGCAAGGGTGGAAACTTGTTGGCTAGAGCTGACCATTCGGGGCAGGATGAGCCGGACGGAATGGTCAGCGATGCTGCCTTGGTCTGCCTCAAGCGGGCGCCTCTCGAACAACGCTAATGCGCCCATGCTGCCGTCGTCGAGGTTTCGACTTGAGCACGATCTCGACGTCCTGACCGAGCCTGGTCAGTAAACGCATTAGGCGTTCACTCGAAAAATTCGAGAGTCGGCCACTCAACAAGGCCGAGACCTTGGGTTGATCGATGCCCATCACGACGGCGGCAGCAACTTGGGTCAGGCGACTACCTCGCACGATTTCGCGAATTCGGCTGGCGAGTTGCGCCTTCGCTAACTCCTCTTCGGGCTCGGGAACACCGATATCGGCAAAGACGTTGCCGGAACTGGCCGTCACGGGAACTACCGGCTTTCTAGCCATGCTTCATAATCCTCTTTGGCGCGGGCGCATTAGGACGCAAACGGTTCCCACGGTCGCGTAGCGAGAGCCGAGTTCCCACCAGATCCAGTTCGCCCTTCGGCGTGCCAATCGCACGCCGAGCCTTTACTGAAAGGCGTGAAGGACGTAGACAGCTTTGGAAAACCGCACGGTGTAGACCGTCCGAATCGTATTCCCGTCAAAGTCCACGACCTCGAGCACCCCGGCGTCGCCGAAGCCCTTGAGAGGCTTCGCTGCCGGTGACTTGAGCCCAATCTGCGCATCCCAGAGCGCTCCGCCGACACGGGTCTTGACGTCGTCGGAAACGCGCTCAGGTCCTCTTTGATTGAGGCCACCCAGCGTACAGGCTTCGGGACCGGCAGAAGCGACCTCTTCGACGACTGCATCTTTATGATATGCCACTACAGGCATACCGGCAAACGCGAATCAGGCGCGCGCCGCGGACGCCAAGACTCTGCTTCGCTTGCCGCTGACGATCTGATTCAGGCGCTTGCCCCAGAAATCGAGGAAGGCGCGTTTCTCGAGATCGTAGCTGTGTCGGTCGTAGACGGCCGTCACACCCGTCTCGACATGGTTGAGAATCGTCGAGACGACCAGCCGCGGTACGCCGGCGCCGACCATCAGACTCGCCGAGTTGCGCCGCAGATCGTGTCCTCTGAACTCGACTTCCGACGCCGCGACAGTTCGTTCAATCGCCTTCTGGGCACGCGCGATGTGGGGTCGATCTTTGCGGCTGCTCGGGAACACCCGCGGTGAATCACCAGCATTCGTCCGCCACGCCTTGAGGATGCGCACGGCCTGCGGCGACAGCGGCACGCGGTGCGGCAAGCCGTCTTGCTACGCTCGGCCGGGATCGTCCACCACGCTGACGTGAGGTCGATTTCCCCCAGGCGGCGCCGTGCACTTCGCCGCCGCGCTGGGCAGTCAGCAGGCGGACGCGGAACAGCGTGGTGATGAGCGGGCTCTCGTCATCCATTCACCATCCGACGGCCGTGTAATCGCTCGAGGTGGAGCACGAAATGAATCGAGATTGACACGGCTGGGAGATCGGCCTGCGCGCGGCGCGCCTCGAAGCGGACGAGATTCGGTTTGTCGATCTGGAGTTCCGCGGTGTCTTCGATGACCACGATTCGTTCGGTGTCAGGAATGTAGGCGCTGAGTGCAGTGAGCAACGTGGTCTTCCCTGTGCTGGTCCCGCCACTGATCAAGATGTTCTAACGACCACCGATGATCGCGCGCAACTGAACGAGCAATTCCTGCGTCAACGTCCCGATCCGAACCAGTTCCTCCCCCGTGAAGAAGTGCGTCTGGAACTTGCGAATGGTCAGCGTGGTACCGCCGACGCTACACGGCGGGAACACGACGGCCACCCGAGAGCCGTCGGGCAGACGCGAGTCGAGGATGGGACGCTCTTCGGAGACGTCCTCGCCGAGCGCACGCGCGATGTTCTTCACGGCGACTTTGCGGTTGCGCTCGTCGAGCATGATGCCAGGGACCTCCTCCGGTCTTCCCTGACGTTCGATGAAGACACGGCGCGAGGCGTTGACCATGACCTCCGCCACGTCAGGGTCTTGGATCAGATGCGCGATCGGCCGAGGCGCGCAAGCAGCAGCAGTTTGAGGCGGTGAAGCGCTGGTTCGAGGACGACTGGATCCGCATCGATCCCAAGTGCGGACGTCCATCGTCGAAGCCATCAGCCGTGTTCCTTTCGCTCTTCGACGACAACTCGAGCGTGAAGCACACCTTCTACCCGCCCAAGACCCTCTACCATCCCGACGGGAATCCTGACGGACGCCACGGAATTGCGCTGCCGCCGATAGCGCAGCTGATCGAGTAGGGGAAGATGATCGCGCATAATTTCCCGGTCGCCATGAACCCGGGACTCGCCCGGGCCATCGGCACGATGTTGAACAGGAATTCCAGCGCGCCGTGCTCAACCGCATTCCCCAGATGAGTGCCGAGCCGCACACACCGGGGCGGCCGGTGCTGCTCCTCTGTGACGAATACCAGGCGTTCGCGACGACCGGTGAAGAATGAACCCTCGGGCGATGAAAAATTCTTCTCGCTCGCGCGTCAAGCCCGCTGCATTCCCATCGTCGCCACGCAGAGCATCAGTTCGCTTCGGTCTCCGCTGACGGGCGAGTCGTGGCGGAC
>JACDDJ010000550.1:2106-3768 GCA_013817065.1 Acidobacteriota bacterium | reverse complement strand
ACTGGGGACAGCTTTGGGGCTGCGCCTCAGAGAGGTATGTTCGGGGCCTTGTCCTACGCTCTGCTTGGTTGAACATATCCAGCGAACCGCCGTGCAAACACCGCACCGGTGCACTGCTGGGCAATTTTGTGAAGGAGAGCCCGCCTTAGCTCAGACGTTGTGGAAGTCCACTCACGTGATGCCGAACACCCATGCCAACAGGACTGCTGCGATGATCGCGGTCCCGATTGCTGTGATCCACGGATGGTTGAACGACGCCGTCAGCGCGCACCTCACGGTCGTCGGATACTGCCGGGCCTCGATGGCGTGGCCGAGCAACCGCGAGGGGACCGAGTAGGTCCGCCCCCCGACCCGGATCGTGCTCTACCGGCGCACCACGGTCGTAAACGTCGTGTGATTGGGCACGGGCACGGACGGCAGCGCGCGCGACACCACGTGTATGTGGAAGCGGTTGAGGATGCGTTCGGCGCGGACGTGGATTACGCGATGCTGACCAAGGTCTACGGCAACGACCCTACGAACGAAACGCGCTACGGCCCGGCGAAGATCATCAGCAGCACCTCGGAGGAAAGCGATGGAAACCGCGATCTCCAACCACGGTCTGGAGCCTTGCCGAGCTGGTAGCGCTGCTCGACCTAGGAGCGCAAGCGGCAGAAACGTCTTGACCGGGCGCGACACGGCTGTTCCTGCCGACGACCGCGCGCAATGACCTGCATGATCGAGTAGTACTCAGGAAACCGGGGCCGGCGTTCAGCCCCTACTCGGGCGATTTCGTTCAGGCTGTTCCGAATCGATGTAAGCGCTTCACGTTGAAGGCGAGGCAGACGATGTTCCACTCGCCGCGGGCCTTCGCCAAACCGCGCATCATGAAGCGGCGGAAGCCGAGGACTTCTTTGATCCATCCGAGGACGGGCTCGACGATCGCTTTGCGGCGGGGGTAGCGTGCGCGTCCCGCGTCGCTGGCGAGGCGTGCCGCCATCCGCTGCGTCGCTCGGTGGGCCGGGTTCGGCGGCTTCCCCGGTCGCACTTCATGTCCTAACGAAATGTAGGCCGTGATGCCACGCGCCTCAAGCGTCTGAAACGTGGCCTCGCTGCGATAGCCCGCGTCGGCCAGGACTTCGGGCGGATCGCCCCCCAGGGTCGCGTGGGTCCGATCGATCAGCGGCAGCAATTCGGCGTTGTCCGCGGCGCAGTTGGTCAGGCCGGTCGCGACGATCAGTTGTGCGGCTTCATCGACGGCGATCTGGCCGTTGTAACACTGGTCGAACCCGTACGACGCTTTCATGATCCGGCTCTCGGGATCGGTGAAATTGTCCTGGGCGTCGTCGGCCGGCACACCGAAATCGCGCGCGAACGGTTTCTTCCCACGACTCTTGCGGCCATCGTCTGGCGTGCGGCCCTTCTGGCGATCCTCCTCCGCTTGCCGGGCTTCGAGTCGCGCCTTGGCCGCCGCGATGGTCGCCAGCCGCTCCTCGCGCCGCTGCAGCTCCGCCGGCAGTTCGTCGCCCCGCACGTCAGGCCCGTGCTCAGCATCCTCGGTCGCATCGACCGCCGCCGCCTGCGTCGTTAGCGCCGCGATCTCCTCGCGCAATCGCTGCTCCTCGGTACGCATCCGGCCGTAACTCATCGCTTTGTGCTTACTCGCATTGGCTTTGATCTTCG
>JACDDJ010000550.1:0-2096 GCA_013817065.1 Acidobacteriota bacterium | reverse complement strand
ATCCACCGCCAACGCCCCGAGCTGGACCACGCCGGCTTCCCGCGCAATCTGAACGACCCGCACGAACAACGCCTCGAACGCCGCCAGCTGCTGCAGCTGACGCCTGTGGCGCAGACCGCGGCCGCCAGGGCGAGCCACCTGCCCGCGTGGATGGAGCCCGCCCTGATCTCAACGGAGGTCGCAGAGGGCCGCCTGACGGACTGGGCGAGCCGAACGCCGGATCGGCTCACCGTCTCGGCGCCCCCACCCGAGGAGATCCTCCCGCGGCTGACAGCCAGCGGGGACTACGTGATGCCTCACTTGATCGCGCGGGTGCTGAGTGCACTGCCGCCTCCCGTGACGGCGTATGTGCTCGATCGCGTGAGTTTCATCTGCGTCGGAATAAGCGTGCTGCCGCCGATGCGATAGCTACGATGGGAAGAATGCCGCTTGGGAGAGGAGAAGGGCCAAGACTGCGATGGTCGTGCGATGCCCCCAACCGTCCAGAGTACTGCCTTTACCGGACTGAAGGTCTTGCGCTGAATACGGGCAATGTCCTTCTGCGCATATCGCGTGCCTTGCTGGGACACGATGGCGTCGCGCTCGATCCGCTGAACCACAACTCGATCACGGCGTCCGTCGTGAGTTTGGATTACAACTTCTTCTCCTACCCTAACCGTGCCGAAGGCAGAGTGCTGTTGCCGAAACTCCGCGATCGTCCGGTGCGCGGGAAAGTTGCCCGCCGCCAGCACGCGATAGGCCACATCCTCTTCCAACTTCCGCGCGATCCGCCGCGACGAGAACGTACCCGTCGCATACGCGTACAGGAGCACGGTCACCATCATCTGGGGATCGAACGGTTGATTGCGACGTCCGTCCCCCGCGTAGGGCGCGTAGAATGCCTGGAGATCCAGCGCGGCCACCGTGTCGGCGATAAAGAACGCCAGGTGCCCTTCAGGCAGCCAGTCGCGAGGCGAAGGCGGGAACAGCAACGACTGATCGGGCGCGCAGGGTCGAAACGTTGTCGGCATATCTCTCAATACGTACGACGCCGCTCGAACGTTTCTGCCGCGCAGACTCCTAGCGCGCGTTCTGCGGCTCGATAGAACTCCTGTTGTACGGTTTGGTGTCTTCGGATCAGACAGGATCCTCAAAATCCAATCGCTTTTCTCCGCCTGTCCATCCATCGGCTTGGATCAACTGAGCTACAATTTCGCCCACGAACCGACGGGGAGGGTCGCGATGGCAAAAACACAGGGACAGAGAGGAAAGAAGGGAGCGAGAGGAACAAAAGGAGCCGTTGGCAAGACAGGCCCGAGCGGCATGAAAGGCGCCGCTGGCGCACAAGGACTCAAGGGAGCGACGGGAACAAAAGGCGCGACGGGATCGACCGGTGCTCGGGGGCGACAGGGACGTTCAGCTGTCCCCACGCCGCCGCTTGGGCTTCCTGGCGTGTATAACCAGATCGAACGAATCCACCAGGAACTCGGCATCCAACTGAAGCGGATGGGCCAGTTGCAAGCAGAGCTGAACGATGTGCGGACTAATGTTCAGTTGCTGGCTACCGAACCGAAGTGACTCACCGCGCTTTATAAGCCATTAGAGAAGAGCGAGGTTGGTTCGCCGAGGTGACCGCGGTTGTCGCGCTAACGCCGTATCAACTGCGCGAAACCGGCGGCGCCCCTGCTTGGCTGAAAGGAACCGGCAGCAACCTTGCGATCTCGATCAGCAGCGTGGCGGGCGATCTCAAGAAGCTGCTGACCGACCTCGAGCGGGCGCGGCAGTTTGGCGCGGGAGATCCAGCGCAGCCGAGCGCTTGTCGCCGAGTGGCAGCGCGGCCGAGACGACGCGCCGCTGAAGTAAAACAACTCCGTCGGCGTACGCTGCAGTACGCGCGCAGTCCCAATATCTCCGACGTTTGAGAAAAACCGTCAACTGACGGCCGTGGTCGAATCGCGTGCCGACCCGGGAAATGTTTCCTTCCCTAAATTGCAGAACGGATGAGGTTATGCGATCATCTCGCGACCCCTCATGCACAACGAACCCCGGCCACCGGTTCCCGTGTCCGCCGACTCGTCGCCTATCGCCGATAAGCAGTGCTGCCCAAGCTGTCTCAG
>JACDDJ010000549.1 GCA_013817065.1 Acidobacteriota bacterium | reverse complement strand
GTTCTCATCCGATGATTCCGGACGCCCTCGAACGGTTTCCTGGAGAGGCCCGCTCGAAAGAAACGCGGCGCCCTCGGAATGCGTAGTGCATTATGTGTTGCACAGGCCATCGGGCGCCGCCTTCGGCCCGGGCTGGCTGCGGCGGACAAGGTTAATCACCACCATGCAGACAAACGGTCAATCCTCCCTCGAGCTGCGTATCCTGCGCTCACAACCCCAGCTCAACGACAGGCGCCGCCGCCTGGTTCAGGCGATTCTGGAGAACGCCGAGGAAAGCTGCTTTCTGTCGTCCCGGGCACTGGCGCGGCGGCACGGCGTCGATCCTTCCACCATCGTGCGAACCGTCCAGGCACTCGGGTACGGAGGATTCAGCGGCTTCGCCACCGACCTCCGGGGACACTTTCTTCGCGCCCTGACACCCTATTCGGTCCTGCAGGCCGGGGCGAGCAGGCATCTCGACCTGCGCGATCGCGTTCGCCACAGCCTCCACGAGGATCTCGAGCGGTTACGTACGCTGCAATCGGGCTTGAGTCCGGACCAGGTGGTTGGCGTCGCGCGCCAAATCCATCGTGCGCGGCGCATCGTCGTGGTCGGCGTGGACCTCGCTGCCTCCCTGTCCTGGTTTCTGGCCTATGGCCTGACCGCGCTGGGGTTTGATGCGGAGGCGCCCACGGGCAGCGCCGGCAACCTGCTTCACCACGTGCGGTTCCTGACCCGCACGGACCTGTTGATCGCGATCAGCTTCAGGAAGTGCCTCAAGGAAACGGTCGATGCCGCGCGTCTCGCGCACCGCAACCGTGTGCCGACGTTCGGCATTACCGACAACGGCGACGGACCGCTCGGCCGGCATTGCGATCGGTATCTGGCGGTGTCGATCGAGAGTTCCTCGATCACCGGGTCCTACGTGGCCCCGATGGCGACGCTGAACGCCATCCTCGTGGCGTGCACCCATCTGAAGCCGAAACGCTCGCTGGCGGCGCTCAGAAACACGCGGGAGGAGTATCTCTCGGGTGCCCGATGGTTTCAGGAAGAGCCGGCGCGGCCAGCATCGGACCGCGTGCAGCCGGTCGTGGCCTCTCACCGACCGCGGGGCCGACGGCGACCGGTCGTCGGTCGACCGTGATCGGAGTCAGGATCTCCGGCCGTCTGGCGGAGCTGTTCGCTCCCGTTGGACCGCTGCTGGGCCCAGGGGCCTTGCGCGATCGCGCGCGCCTGTCGTTCCGGTATGGGCGCCGCCGCAACGACCCGCGGCAACCGCAGCGCATCTCGCCATCAGTATTTCTGCGGCAGCCGCGACACGACCTTCCCCTGCTGGTCGAGGAATTCGATGCGCGGGTTGCCATCCGCGTCCACTGTCAGCGTGAGCCGCGGTTTTCCTGCGGCGTCCGAGAGCGACACCGTCGCGGAGCGGTCCGGCAGTTTGCCCGCGAACAATCGTCGCGGCGCCGGCGGGGCGGCGGCGCGGATGGCGGCCATGGCCTTTCCCTTTTCGGCGGGGTCCGCGATCCGATTCGCTGCGTTCAGCTTTTCGATCAGCTCGCTCAGTCGCGTATCGGGCCGGTCCCAGACCTGAAGGCCGGCGGTTCGGCGACCGTCGGTCTCCGAATAACTGATGCCGATGGTCTGGTCCTGCTTGAACTGGTCGAACATGATGCCGGCGTTCGCGCGTCCTCGTCCGTTCACCTCCTGCCCGGTGAATGTCAGCCCGCCGACCTCGTCTCCCACTTCGTTGAAGAACAGCAGCCCCGCCTCCGGGCGCGCACGGTCGATGGTCTTGCCGTCCATCATCCCGGGATGCATCCGGTCCTTGTTTGAGATCACCAGCCGCAGGGTGCCGTCCGCGTCGACGACGTTCATCCGTCCGACGGTGATCTCGTCGAACTTTCCGGTAACCGTGCCCTGGCGGAACGCGGCGGTGCAGAGCACCAGGAGCACGAGCGAACTGGTGATGGCATAGACGCGGAGAAAACGCAGCTCGAGACGAAGAGATCGGCGCATACAGCCCCCTTGGTGTGGGTGGACGAAGGAGGGCAGTATACGGGGGCACGGGTGCCGAGGCACTCGGTGAGGTCCTGATAGCTGACAGCTGTCAGCTGATAATTCTAGCCGCGTTTCTTTTTGCTCTTCTTCCGCGGCTCCCGCTTGGCGACGTTCGCGCCGCCCCAGTGCGCGAGGAACTGCGTGATGAAGGCGTGCTCCTCCCGTGGATCGACCGCCAGCGGCGCCAGCGCGAGTGCGACGGTCAGCGCGATGTGATACCCGGCAGATCGAGACGCCGTGGCGCGCGCGTACGCGGGATGCGCCTCGTTGATCCAGATGGTGCTGTCGACCAATCGTCCGAGCTCGGTGTCGCCGGGACGAGATTCGAACTGCACCAGCAACCCGTAGCGCGCGGGACGCCGGCGCCCGGCGACTGTCCCGAGCGCTCCGACGACGAAGGGCCGTTGAGATGCACCGTCATCCGGACGCGCTCGCGGGGTCCCGGCTGCCGAAGGCTCGCTCTCACTCTCGGGCGAACCGGGAGGCTCGGCGGCGTCTCCGGACGTGATGTCGCGCCGCGGCTCACCGTCATCCGGGTTCCCAGCGTTGGCATCCACGGCTTCTTCACCATCAGTGGCGGCGAAGCTTGCGAACAGCGGTCCTGGCACCTGTTCCGGCCCTCGACCCGGCAGCGGCAGCCGCTTCTGACCGCCGGCTCGCTGGTCGACGAGCGAGCGCAGCAGTGGAAAGTCGTCGGCAAGGTCCTCGAGCACCCGCTCGAGATCGCGCTCGAGTCGAACCGTGCGTGGCCGCGCCTCGGCATCCGGTGTGTCGCCCCAGGCGTTCAACTGTCGCGACAAGACGTCCTGCAGTGCCTTCCGGTAGGTGAGATATGCAGCGCCGCGCGGACCGGTCCGGATGAAGTCGTTCTTGCTGAGTGTGAGGCACGCGGCCAGATCGGGCGCTTCGACCAGGCCGGTGATGCGCCAGGCGGTGGCGGGCGCGAGACCAAGCCAGTCCCAGCCGCGCTTGATCACTTTGCCGAAGGTGCTGATCGCAATGCCCTGCTGGTCCTCGGGCAAGGGATGCTCGTGGCGCTCGACAATCGCCATGGCTGAAGGCAGGCGTTTGCGGCCGAGGCGAATCGGGATGGTGACGCGATCGCGCACTCTGCCGGTCGTCGCCGCGAGCGCTTGCCCCTGCACCTCGAAGACGATGCCGTGCGGATAGTGACGCCGGAGCAGATCGTCGAAAGCCGGATCGAGGAGCGGCGCGAAGTGCACGCGGATCGCCTCCTCGAGGTAGCCAGCGTCGAGCAGCGGTGAGAGCGGATTGGACAGCCGCAGCCGCACGGCGGTGCCGCGCGGCCCTGTCAGCCCCGGCGGTGGGATCCACTTCCAGGGCGCGCGCGTGCGGGTCGCGAGGCGCCACACGGTCGCGACATGCGTGGCGTTCCGCCGAGTCTCGGTCACGACGTCCTCGGCGACCAGCAGGCCCAGCTTGATGCCGACGCCGGCGAATCCGATGCCCTCCCCGCGCGCTTTTGAACTGGCGGCGACATCGTGATACCGCGCCAGCTCGCGACGCTTCATTCCACGTCCGTCATCCACGACCGTGAGGGTGGCGGCGGCCGCGTCCGGCTGCAGGCTGATCCGCGTCGCACCGGAGTCCAGGGCGTTGGCCGTGATCTCGGTGAGGATGGTCTCTTCGAGAGATCCGGTATACGCATCCCGGAGGTCTTCGAGCAAATGCTGGAGATCGACCCTGGTTTCGCCCACGAGGCATTATC